>DAOLZE010000026.1:2015-16037 GCA_035426125.1 Rhodocyclaceae bacterium | reverse complement strand
ATTGGCGCGGTAGTTTCGGCGGCAACGTTACTGCTGATTCTGTGGTTGCTCATGCAAAGCAGACGCCAGGAATCCCCTCGTCTGGAGGTTTCATGAATCGACTACGCGGCAAGGCACACTACTCGCTGCTGCTGCTATTCGTGCTGGTTAGCTATTTCTGGCTGCCGGCATTGTGGAATGGGCGGGTCTACATTCACGGGGATTCGGCGCATCACGGCCTGTCCCTGGTCTGGTTGCATGTCCAGGCACTCGCGGGTCACGATACATTGCTCTGGTCGAGCAGGATCTATGGCGGACATCCGCTATTTGCCGAAGGGCAGGGTGGCTATGCGAATCCATTGAGCATTGTCGCTGCGGCTTTTTTTGAGCCGGTACATGCCATCGGCTTTTTGCATTGGGCAACAATGGTTGTTGGTGGCGGTGGTGTTTTTTGTTTGTGCCGGATACTTGGCATCAGTGGTTGGTCGGCGACTTTCGCTGCCATTGCAGTGGTCTTTTCCAGTGCATGGATATCTAACCAGCATGATCTGCCGGCGTTTGTTACTCTAGCCTGGATCCCCTGGTTGATCGCGGCAGCGGAATACTGGGTTAAGCAGCCTTCGCTGAGACGAGCCGCCATATTGGCGATTCCGGCAGCACTTCTGGTATTTGCCGGCTATCCGCAGATGACACACGGTACCGTGCTGTATGTTCTAGCATCCATGTTAGCGCAGCTTTTTCGGCAGGATACGCGTGATGAGTTTGCCAGGCGCTGGCACATAATTCTGGTGAGCGGCATACTCGCGGTGATTTTGGCGATAGGGCTTGCTGCCATTCAGTTTCTGCCGCTGATGGAATTGGTCGGCCAATCGTATCGTCAGCACGGCATTCAACAGATTTACAATTTCGGCATGCCGCCGCTGTATTACTTCCGGGGGTTGCTCTATTTTTATTTCGGCACGGATGAAAAAGGTATTGGCGCACCCGGATTGAGCAACATGGCGGTACTGATGTTGGCTGGCATGATTACGTTTTTTCGCTTTCCTCCACGCATTCTTGGCCAATTACTGGGAACCTTTCTGCTATTCAATCTGGCGACAGGTCCGACTTCGCCTTTGTTTCAAGCTGCTTATGAATACCACCTGATTTTTGGTCTGCATTATTTCAGGACGATGCTCGCCTATTCCACTGTGGCGGTCGTCGGATTTGCCGTAATTGCCGCGTATTTTCTTGATGTCTTGTCAGGGCCGCTATTCAGCGCTCTCCATGGATTTCTGCAAAGATACAGAACTCTGCTGCTGGCTTTGGTTGTTGCTTATGACGGGGGATTACTTTGGTTCTTCTATGATGTCTATTCGCCACTCTATTCAAAATGGGCATTTTTTGTACCGATACTGATTGTTCTATCCGGACTTGTGCTGGCTTTCTCCGGACAGCGCAAATGGCTCCCTGCCCTGGCAGTGCTGATACTTGTCGTCGATGCGTTGGTATTACGGGTGCACCCCTTCGGTTTCTTTGAACGAAAAATTCTCGAGCGACCCGGAATCATGAACTTTATCGCCGCCGAGGCAGATGTTCAGAGTTACCACACCATGAGCCACTCCGTCATTTCAAGTTCAATGGTCATTCTCGATCCGGCAGATCCCGTGCTGCCACAGGCATATCGGCGATCACTTGAGGCAATGAGCCCTTTTCCGACGGCGATGCTATGGAAAGTTCCCTCGATCAATGGTGTGACAGGCTTGCCGCTGGCGCGGCGCAGTATGCTTGATCCGGTTTTTTTGACGGAAACTATCGGTACCGAGACCAATCGTCCCGGCCTGCGACTGATGGATATTCTGGGAGTTCGCTACATTTCGGTGGATGGACTTTTCCCCACTCCTGGACTGCACCTACATTGGCAGGATAAATCCCAAAGTTTGTTCATCATGAAAAACGATTATGCGAAACCGCGCTTCCAGATATATTGGAATGCCGAAGTTGTAAATACACCAGAGCAGGCGCTGGCGGGTTTGAAGGCAGCGCAGAGCGAGAAAATTTTTATTGAAAAGTATCGCGGGGAACATTTGACGCTGCCGACGGGATGCGCAACGTGTGCAGAAACGAAGCCGGCGATCGAAGTGATCGAATCGCAGGCGATGCGCTACCGGGTGAATGTAAACATGCCGAGGGAAGGCTGGCTGTTTCTGGCGGATGCGAACTATCCAGGCTGGGAAGCGATGGTGAATGGGAAGGCGCAGCCGGTGTATAGCGCACAGGTGCTGGGCAAGGCGGTGAGGCTTCAGGCCGGCCGCAACCAGGTGACAATTCGCTATGTGCCCAGAATGTTTTACTTCGGTGCGGGGCTGTCGGGCCTGACGCTCGTGCTGGTGCTGCTCATTCTGTTCTGGCATCCTGTCCGGCGGTATCTGGGGCGTAATATGGAGAAGGCATGAGCAAGAAAATTCTGGTTGTCGATGACGAACCAAACATCATATTCTCACTTGAATTTCTCTTGCAGAGGGAAGGTTACCAAGTGGCGGCCGCCGCCAATGGTGAGGAAGCATTGCGGCAGATCACAGAGTTTCAGCCAGACATGATTCTGCTCGACGTCATGTTGCCGAAGAAAAACGGCTTTGAGGTTTGTCAGGAAATTCGGTGTAATCCAGCCTGGTCGTCAATCAAGATCGTCATGTTGACGGCGAAGGGGCTCGATACCGAAATGCAGAAAGGGCTGGCGCTTGGTGCGGATGCCTATATGACCAAGCCATTTTCAACCATGGAACTAATGGCGCTGGTAAGGAAGCTTCTGGAAACGGGTGAATAAAATCCTGAAATCCGCGAGAGGATTTCCGCTGCCGTTGTCTGACGAGAATCATGGACGTGCCACCCCGAAGATCTGGCGGCATTGCGCTACCAGCGAAGGTGCCAGTAGGGTATCAGAGCGAGTCTGTTAGTAGGCGGCGAGAAACCGGTCGAGCGAATCGGTCAGTGTCTTGAGATCGCCTTCAATCATCAGAATCACCAGATGGCAGGCGAAGCTGCGTTGCTCGAGGCTGAAGTTGACTTCGACCAGCAGGGCGTTTTTCCAGTCCATCGAATCGGCTGGCAGCAACTTCTCGATGGGAACCTGATCGGCGATCAGGGAGGGCGCCGAAAATCCGATTTCGGCTTTCATCTGCTCGGCGATGCCTCTGAGGCAGGCGCCGATAATGATATTACTGACATCAAGCAGCAATTCCTGCTCGGATGTGTGATCGATGTCGTGCTCGTAGCCCATCAGGTCGGCCAGATCGCTGCATCGCTGCTCACCGAAAATAACTACGGCTTCGCCGCGGAGGATGCTGTGAAATGCCTGCCGCACCGCCGAGATATTGCCCGGGCCGACAGTCCGCAGCAGCGCGGCGGCGACGTTGTCGGGTTGCATAGTGACGATCTTCGGAATCGACAATATGACAAAGTGGTCGAGCAGTTGCGCGATTGACGCACCGGCCTGTCCCATCCCGATATTGGCAATTTCCTGCAGCGCTTCCTGCTGCTCCTGGGTAAGTATGGAGTTAGAGGACAATTCCGTACTCCTTGAGAATAGCTTCAACTTTCTGCGCATCCACCGGCTTCTTGATGAAGGATATCGCCCCCAGACCGAGTACCCGTTCTTGCGCGCGCGGCTGGATATCCGCCGAAACCACGATGACCAGGCAGTTGAGGTCTTCCTTGCGCAATGTTTCGAGTACTTGATAGCCATCCATTTCCGGCATGGTCAGGTCAAGAAACATCACGTCAATCTTGCCTGTGCGATAGGCGGCTATGGCTTCGGCGCCGCTGCCTACCTGCGTGACTTCAATGTCCCAATTCTCCGGCAGCGAGCGCATCAACATCTTGCGCGCCATCGGCGAATCATCGACGACCAGAACCGAAACAGTCATAGGTAACCCCTGATTTATTGAATGCCTGAAAGGCTTAATCTTACCCGGAAGTTTGCCAGCATTGCAGAAAATGTTGGTTTTGCGGCGCAGTTTACATCCAGGTTTTCAGGAACAACATCATTGCGCTTCGTCGATCATTTTCTTCGTCATGGTTTCAACCTCGTCAGCAATTTTGCGCAATCCTCCGTCATCGGAGAGCGACGCAAGAATGTTTGCTGGCGCGATCATGCCGATACGGGTTTTGCCCTGTTCGGTATATACCGAGATGCGGCAGGGCAGTGCCATATTCAGGCGCATGTCGATCGCCAGCACATTCGCGGCTTGCTGCGGGTTGCAAACTTCGAATACCTTGCACTGCTCCGTGAAAGGCATACCCTTGCTGCGCAGCGTCGTACCGATATCATGAATATGTAGCACGCCGAAGCCGTTGCGCTTGACGGCGGCCTCAAGGTCGGACGAGGCCTGATCGAAGGATTTACCGGTTTCCATGATGTAGTACATGCATCACCTCGTTTTTATCAGATGGATTTAAACAACTTCCAATTGTGCCATTTTTCGTTCTGTAATTCCCGACTGACTGGCAACCTTCCGCAAGCACTGTCTTTTTCGATCGGCTGCCTTTCATGGAGGATGCTGCCAGCGTTCTTGGTCGTTATTTGATGTGTATCAATTGAGAAGCGTTCTCATTTGCTATAATCGACACCATGAAATTCGCAAAATATCTTCTCAGTGATCTTCATCCCGGTCAGGAGGCCGTGATTGACGCCGTGCACGCCGATGAGGCATTGCATCACCGACTTGCCGCACTGGGCTTTCGGATTGGTCGCAGCGTGCTGCTGTTGCGGCGGGGAATATGGGCCGGGCCGTTGCATGTGCGCCTGGGTGCAACCGATGTGATGCTGCGTCGTGCGGAGGCAGGTTTGATCTCTGTCCGTTCGAAGTGAAGCGCATTGCGTTGCTCGGCATGCCCAACACGGGCAAGTCGACGCTGTTCAACCGGCTGACGGGATCGTCTGCACGCGTTGCCAACTGGGCCGGCGTCACGGTCGATCTGGCCAGCGCAAAAATCCTCCTCGGTGGGCATATGGCCGAGGTGGTCGATCTGCCAGGTATCTATGATCTGCACGGGTTTTCGGATGACGAGAAGGTCGTCCGGCATTTTCTCGAAGCGCATCCGATCGATCTTGTTGCCATCGTTGTGAATGCGACGCAGATCGAGCGCCAGTTGCCGCTGGTTCTGCAGGCCCGGTCACTGGGGCTGTCTGCCGTTTTGTTGTTGAACATGGCCGACGAGGCGAAGCGTCAGGGCATGCAGATCGATACCGCAAGACTTGCTGCCAGGCTGGGTTTTCCGGCAGTGTTGATTTCCGCAAAGTATGGTCTCGGTCAGGCCGAGGCGCTGTGCACTCTTGCACAGACCGTCGACACCTTTGTCGAATCCGTTCCGGTGCGTTACGGTATCTTGAAGTCGGTCCTTTCCGATGATGCGCGTATCGAACGGGAAACTGCTGAAATGATGACGGAAGCGGTATCGATTCCCGTGCAGTTATCGGAACGGATTTCCGATCGTATCGATCGTCTGGCGCTGCATCCATGGTTCGGTTTGCCGCTGTTCTTCATCGCGATGATGCTGATGTTCCAAGCCGTGTATTGGCTTGGTGTGCCGCTACAAACCGGATTGGCGCAGATCTTCGATGAATTGCGTCAGGTTGTGCTGGAACCGCTGGCCGCCATGCTGCCTGATTTTCTGCATAGTCTGCTGCTCGACGGCGTGTTTGCCGGTTTCGTCACTGTCGCGGCATTTGTTCCTCTGATCGTACTGTTTTTTCTGTTCATGGCGTTGATCGAGGACAGTGGCTATCTCGCCCGCGCTGCGTTCCTCACGGATGCGCTGATGGCCAGGCTCGGTCTCGACGGACGCAGCTTCGTTATGGTACTGATGGGCTTTGGCTGTAATGTGCCGGCACTGATGGGCACGCGCGTGATGCGCGAGCGACCGCTGCGCCTGTTGTCGATGCTGGTGATTCCCCTGTCGCTGTGCTCGGCACGCCTTCAGGTCTTCATGTTTATCATATCGGCAATATTCACGCCGGTGCAGGCACCGTGGGTACTTTTCGGCATGTATCTGATGAGCTTCGTGGCGATGATTCTCACCGCATTGCTTTTTCGCAAGCGTTTTCGCAGCAATGAGCCCTTTGTCGTCGAACTGCCACCGTGGCGTCTGCCGATGCTCCGTCAGGTGTGGATGCGCGGCTGGCTCGAAGTGCATCACTTCCTGATGCGGGCCACACGTTTCATCGTTTTCGGCGTGATCGCCGTCTGGCTATTGACCCACCTGCCGCTCGGCGTCGCACCCGGTAGCCCGGAAACGCTGGCAGGTCATCTGGGCCGCCTGTTCGCGCCGGTACTTGCACCGATCGGTATCGATGAAAAACTCACCGTGGCGCTGCTCTTCGGCTTTGTCGCCAAGGAGGTGATGATCGGTGCTTTCGCTGTCATCTATGGACTCTCGGGCGATGCGCTGGTGCATGAATTTGCGCACAGCATGAACTGGCTGCATGCCATCAGCTTCATGCTGTTCACCCTGATCTATACGCCGTGCATCTCGGCGATTGCCACCATTAAGGTTGAATCGCGCAGCATGCGTTTTGCCGCACTGTCCGTGGTTTGGCCATTGATACTGGCCTGGTCGACGAGCTTCGTTTTTTACCAGGGCGTGCGCTGGATGACCTCTGCTACTGGTTGAGCGCAGGAACGAGGAGGGGAGGAGGCGCTTTGCGCCCCTCCATCGTCCATTTACTTATTTACTGCGGCGCTGCATGCGCTCACGGCGTTGCTCGGCTTGGTGACCAAAGAGTTTGTCGGCGGCGGTGCGCTGTTCTGGCGTTAGCGCGGCATACAGATCCTTCAGTGCGCCGTGCATGGTTTCCATTTGGCTCAGGCGCTGCTTCATGAATTCGATACCCTTTTCCATGCGCTCAGGCGCCGGGATAGGGGCTGCAGCCGTCGTGGCAGAAGCGCCTTGCCAAAGTTTTTCGCGCATCGCCTGCGCGTCTGAGGCCTGTTGCTTGCGCTTGCCGGCAAAGGCTTGCCAGGCACCTTCCTGCGCGGCGGTGATTTTCAATTCACCCTTGATCTTCTCAAGATGCTTGTCGATCATCGCCGGCAGGTTTGCTGCATCCTTGCCACCTCTTCTTCCCATTCGGCCATCCATGCCGTGCATGCCCCCCATGCCGCCGTCGTACATGCAGCCGCCAGAGTAATTGCCGGAAGAGTCATTCGCATATGCCGCACCGACAATGCCCAGCGAACCGGCGATGGCGATGCTGATAAGAACCTTCTGGATACGTTTCATGGTGTTTCTCCTGTTGAAATTTATCTGATTAAAGGATTTGTTCCCGTGCGCATTCGAACAGCCGGATGCCATAAAAGGATTTCCTTTATAGCAATTTTTGTAAGTGTTTGTGACGAGTATCCGGAAAAGGCCTTAAATCGAGTGTGTGTGAGAAAAATCAGCGATGTGGCGCTTCAGCGGAGACTTGCTGAGGTCTTTCGATTTCACGGAGCACGATGAGCAATTATCCTCGTCGTTGGTTTGACGGTCTAGTGGATTTGTTCGTCCGGGTGTGTTTTCAAGGGGGCCCTGGAAAGCGGCATTAAAGACAAGGCAGGGGAAATGCTATGTCACGATCCGGTAACAATTCTTCATTAAAGTGAAAGCCTGTTCCTACAAGAGAAGAGATCAGCCATGAATTTCACGTCATTCCGGAAATATTTTCCGGCAGCATTGGCAAGCGTTGTGATGTCCCTGCCAGTTCACGCCGCTGAAGTCACCGGCGCCGGCGCTTCGTTTCCTGCGCCGCTCTATGCCAAGTGGGCGGACGCCTACCAAAAGGCTACCGGTAACAAGGTCAATTACCAGTCGATCGGTTCCGGTGGCGGCATCAAGCAGATCACCGCAAGGACCGTCGACTTCGGTGCCTCCGACATGCCGCTGAAACCGGCCGACCTCGATAAGGATGGCCTGATGCAGTTCCCGACGGTGATTGGCGGCGTCGTCCCGGTGGTCAACATCGAAGGCATCAAACCGGGCGACCTGCGTCTGAGCGGAGCGGTACTGGCGGAGATCTTCCTCGGCAAGATCCAGAAGTGGAACGATAAGGCCATCGTCGCCCTCAACCCGAAACTCGCGCTGCCCGATCAAGCTATTGCCGTGGTGCATCGCGCCGACGGTTCCGGCACCACCTTCATTTTCACCAACTATCTGTCCAAGGTCAGTCCGGAATGGAAAAGCCGGATCAGCGAGGGCACTGCGGTGCAGTGGCCGGCCGGCGTCGGTGGCAAGGGCAATGAAGGCGTCGCGGCTTTCGTGCAGCGTCTGAAGGGCGCCATCGGCTACGTCGAATACGCCTACGTCAAACAAAACAAGCTGCCGCATACCCTGCTGCAGAATGCTGCCGGCAATTTCATTGCTCCCGACGAAACGGCATTCAAGAGTGCGGCGGCGGGTGCCAACTGGAACAAGTCGGCGTTCTACGAAATCCTCACCGACCAGTCGGGCAAAGATGCCTGGCCGATCACCGGCGCCACCTTCATCCTGATGCACAAGCTGCAGGACAAGCCGCAGCAGGGCGCAGAAGCGCTGAAGTTTTTCGAATGGTCTTTCCGCAACGGTGGAAAGATGGCCGATGAACTGGACTACGTCGCCCTGCCGGAGAGCCTGATCAAACTGATTCACACTTCCTGGAGCAACCTCAAGGATGGCGCCGGCAAGGCTGTCTGGGCTGGCAAGTAAGCGCCATTTTCAGCAACGGAGAGGATGATGTCAGCATCACGTCAGCAGCGCAGCCTGGGTGATTGGGTGTTTTTTAACCTGACGCGCCTGTTCGCGGTGCTGACCTTGCTGATGATGGTTGGCATCATCGTTTCGTTGCTGATTGGTGCCTGGCCATCGTTGCGCGAATTCGGCCCTGGCTTCCTCTGGAGTGCCGAGTGGAATCCGCCACTCAACAGGTTCGGTGCGCTGGTGCCGATATATGGCACGCTGGTCACGTCCCTGATCGCCCTGATCATCGCCGTGCCGGTCAGTTTCGGCATTGCCCTGTTTCTCACGGAGCTCTCGCCGCGCTGGTTGCGTCGCCCTCTGGGTATCGCCATCGAATTGCTTGCCGGGATTCCCAGCATCGTCTACGGTATGTGGGGACTCCTCGTATTTTCCCCGCTGTTCGCCGATTATTTCCAGCCGGCGCTGGCGGCAACTCTTGGTCAGGTGCCGCTGATCAAGGGGCTGTTCGAGGGCCCGCCGATCGGCATCGGTCTGCTGTGTGCAGGCTTCATCCTGGCCATCATGATCATTCCCTTCATCGCCTCGGTAATGCGCGACGTGTTCGAAATCACGCCACCGATGCTCAAGGAATCTGCCTATGCCCTCGGCGGCACTACCTGGGAAATCGTCTGGAATGTTGTCCTGCCCTACACCAGGGTCGGCGTCGTCGGCGGTATCATGCTCGGCCTCGGTCGTGCGCTGGGAGAGACCATGGCGGTCACCTTCGTCATCGGCAATTCCAGTCTGCTCGATAACTCATCCCTGTTCGCCCCCGGTAACAGCATCACCTCGGCACTCGCCAACGAGTTTGCCGAGGCGACGCCGGGTCTGCATACCGCAGCGCTGATTGAACTGGGTCTGATCCTGTTCCTGATCACCCTGACCGTGCTGGTGATCTCAAAATTGTTGCTGCTGCGCTTTGTCCGTCAGGAAGGATCGCGGACATGATGAATCTGAAACTCAGACGTCGCTGGATCAATCGCGTCGCGCTGATGCTGTCGATACTGGCCATGGCGTTTGGCCTGCTCTGGCTGATCTGGATTCTCTCGACGACCCTGCAGCTCGGTATGAGCGGTTTGTCATGGACCCTGTTTACCCGGATGACGCCGCCGCCGGGCGGCGAGGGCGGTCTGGCGAATGCCATCGTCGGTAGCCTGGTGATGGTCGGCCTGGCAACCGCCATCGGTACGCCGATCGGTGCACTGGCCGGCGTGTATCTTGCGGAATACGGTCAGCGCAGCTGGCTTGGCCATGCCACGCGCTTCATCAACGACTTGCTGCTGTCGGCGCCGTCGATTGTTATCGGCCTGTTCGTCTATGCGGTGTATGTTGAACGGACCAGCAAGTTCTCGGCCTTTGCCGGCGTCATCGCCCTGGCACTGATCGTGGTTCCGGTGGTGTTGCGTACCTCCGAGAACATGCTGCGCCTGGTACCGGACAGCCTGCGCGAAGCGGCCTTCGCCCTCGGTGCGCCGCAGTGGAAGATCATCCTCCGCGTCACCTTGCCGGCGGCGCGCGCGGGCATACTCACTGGAATATTGCTCGCCGTGGCGCGCATTTCCGGAGAGACAGCGCCGTTGTTGTTTACCGCGCTGTCCAATCAGTTCTGGAGCCTGCGCCTCGATGAACCGATGGCCAACCTGCCGGTGACCATCTTCAAGTTCGCCATGAGCCCCTTCAAGGGTTGGCAGGAACTGGCCTGGGCGGGTGTGTTCCTGATTACCATCGGTGTGCTCGGTCTGAACATTGTCGCGCGGCTCATGTTCCGCTCACCGAAACACTGAGCAAGCAAAATTCTCAAGCAGAAGACAAATCATGAATGACATCGATATCACGCCGCTTGAATCGACTTCGCAGATTTCGATCCGCCGCCTGAACTTCCATTACGGAAAATATCAGGCACTGAAGAACATCCAGCTGGATGTCATGAGTCACCGGATCACTTCGTTCATTGGTCCGTCGGGCTGCGGAAAATCGACGCTGTTGCGCACCCTGAACCGCATGTACGACCTGTACCCGGACCAGCGTGCTGAAGGGGAAATCCTTTTCGACGGCAGCAACATCCTCGACCGTGGCGTCAACGTCAATGACCTGCGTGCCAAAATCGGCATGGTATTTCAGAAGCCGACGCCGTTCCCGATGTCGATTTACGAGAACATCGCCTTCGGCGTTCGTCTGCACGAACAATTGTCCAGAATCGAAATGGACGACCGGGTTGAATGGGCGCTGCACAAGGCCGCACTGTGGGATGAAGTCAAGGACAAGCTGCAGCAAAGCGGCATGAGCTTGTCGGGTGGGCAACAGCAACGTCTCTGCATTGCCCGGGGAATTGCCGTGAAGCCGCGCGTCCTGCTGCTTGACGAGCCAACCTCGGCGCTCGATCCGATCTCGACCATGCGTATCGAGGAACTCCTCAACGAACTGAAGGATGACTTTACAATTGTCATCGTCACCCACAATATGCAGCAGGCGGCGCGTGTTTCGGACTTCACTGCCTATATGTATCTGGGCGAACTGATCGAGTTCGGCGTGACCGACGAGATATTCCTCAAGCCGAAGATGAAGCAGACCGAAGATTACATCACCGGCCGTTTTGGCTGAAACGACCGCAAGGAGGCAGCATGTTCGTTAGCGACCATTCATCCAAACAGTTCGATCAGGAACTCGGCCAGTTGCGCACGCGGGTGCTGCAAATGGGTGGGCTGGTCGAGAAGCAGATTGTCGATGCGATCGACGCCTTCGGCGAGGGCGATCTCGCAGCCATGGAGCGGGTCGAGAACGACGACCATCGCGTCAATGCGCAGGAAGTCGGCATCGACGAGGCGTGCGCCCTGATCATCGCTCGCCGTCAGCCTGCCGCCGGCGATCTGCGCATGTTGATGGGCATCAGCAAGATCGTCACTGACCTCGAACGCTGCGGCGACAAGGCCGCCAAGATCGCCCGGAAATCGAAACTGACCTACGAATACGAGATGCTGCGCATCCCCTGCGTCAACGACATCCGCGAGATGGGGCGGATCGCGGTGGCGCTGTTGCACATGGCGCTTGATGCATTCGCGCGTCAGGATGCCGTCGCGGCGGCGGTGATTGTCCGCGACGATCTGGAAATCGACGAGAAATTTCAGTCGATCACACGTCAGCTGATCACTTTCATGATGGAAGATCCACGGATGATTTCGATCTCGCTGGAAATCCTCTTTATCGCCAAGGCTGTCGAGCGCGTTGGCGACCACGCCAAGAATATCGCTGAGCAGATCATCTACATCGAGCGCGGCACCGATGTGCGCCATGTCACCTTCGATCAACTCGAACGCGAAGCCAAGGGAACGGAAGGCACTGAATGAGCGGCGTAATGCCCCGCGTGCTGGCGGTCGAGGACGAGGCGGCGATCGGTGAATTGTTGAGCATCTCGCTTACTGCGGCGGGATTCGCCGTGGAAGTTGCAACGACCGCCGAGGATGCGCTGAAGTCCATCAATGCGGTCTTGCCCGAGGTGGTGTTGATCGACTGGATGCTGCCGGGCATGTCTGGACTGCAACTGGCCCGCCGCCTGCGCGGCGATCAGCGCACCGCCTGTCTGCCGCTGATCATGTTGACCGCGCGCGGCGGCGAAAGCGATCGTGTGGCCGGGTTGGAATCGGGCGCCGATGACTACATCGCCAAACCGTTCAGTCCGCGCGAACTCGTCGCGCGCATTCGCGCCGTATTGCGGCGGCGTTCGCCGCAGCATGCCGGCGACGCCATCGAAACCGCCGGAGTGCGTCTCGACCCGGCGCTGGTGAGGGTTAGCATCAATGGCGTTGATTACCCGCTCAAGCCCACGGAATTCAAGCTGCTGCGCCTGCTGATGAGCCAGACGGATCGCGTTTTCAGTCGTAGCCAGTTGCTTGATCTGGTCTGGGGTGATCATCGCGAAGTCGAGGAGCGCACGGTGGATGTCTCGGTGCGACGCCTGCGTATCGCCCTCGGCGAGCGGGGCGAGGAACTCGTCGAAACCGTGCGTGGCGTCGGCTATCGTTTTACGGTCAAGGGCTGAACCTATGTCGTTCTGGATCGCACCGGCACTGCGTGTCATAGCGCTGGCATTGGCGGCGCTGGCGCTCGGTCTGGTCTTCAGCGCCGAGGCCGGCTGGGGTTTGCTGGTCGTCGGGCTGCTGGGAACTCACCTTTTTCATCTGCATCAACTGCGGCGTCTGACCGCCTGGCTGGAGCGTATCGATAAGTTGCAACTGGAGGAAGTGCCGGAGTCCTTTGGTAGCTGGGGCAATGCCTACGCCGCGCTGTATCGGTTGCGCCGCGACGATCAGGCTGGACGCGACCGCCTCTCGGCATCCCTGCAGCGCCTCAGCCAGGCGGCCGAAGCCTTACCCGATGGTGTTGTGTTGCTCGACGCCAATTTGCGGATTGAGTGGTGCAACGCCGCCGCGATGCGCCATCTGGGGCTGGATACCGTCCGCGACAACGGTACGCCGATCACCCATCTGGTTCGCGAACCGACCTTCGCCGCCTACGTGCAGGACATTGGTGTCGAGCCGGTCATTCTGAGAAGTTCGCCGACGCCGGGACGCAGCCTCGCACTTTCGTTGATCCCCTTTGCCGAATCCGGCTGCCTGCTGATCAGCCGTGACATCACCGCCATCGAGCTCGCCGACACCGTGCGTCGCGACTTTGTTGCCAATGTCTCGCATGAATTGCGGACCCCGCTAACCGTCATCGTCGGCTTTCTCGAAGGGCTGGTGGACAGCGAGGCTGGACATCCGTCGCCAATCGCCCGACAACTCGCCTTGATGTATGAACAGGCGCAGCGCATGGAAAGACTGGTCAAGGATTTACTGATCCTTTCAGGCCTTGAGGTGAACAACTCCCCGGCGAACGAGGAAGTGGTCGACGTACCGGCAATGCTGGAAACGTTGCTCGAAGAGGGCCGGGCGCTGAGTGCCGGCCGTCATGAACTTGCGCTTGAAGTGTCGGCCGGCGCACTGTACGCCAGCCATGACGAGTTACGCAGTGCCTTTTCCAATCTGATCTCGAATGCAATTCGCTATACGCCAGAGCATGGCTGCGGCTGCATTACCCTGCGCTGGAGCGAGCGCGATGGCCAGCCGTTTTTTGAAGTTGCGGACAGCGGTATCGGTATCGAGCCCGAGCATATTTCCCGACTGACCGAACGATTCTATCGCGTCGACAAGGGACGCTCCTCGGCCACTGGCGGCACCGGGCTCGGCCTGGCGATCGTCAAGCATGTCCTGATCCGGCACCAGGCCAGGCTGGAAATCGAATCGGTGCCAGGCAAGGGCAGCACCTTCCGCTTCA
>DAOLZE010000026.1:0-2005 GCA_035426125.1 Rhodocyclaceae bacterium | reverse complement strand
CCAGTGAACGCCGGGCTGAATAGTCGGCGATTGATCTGCTTGGTCAGGATTTATACCTGAAGCCCCTGAATGAGTCGCCTTGATATTGCTGCACCGCGATAGGCGGCGGCATGGCGCTGGATTGGCACCACGAATGCCAGCGTACTTGGGTATTGAAGGCGATGTTGCATTTTTCGAATTGGTCGTATAATCGGCGCGAATTTGTGCGGGGCAGCAATAACTTGAAGCTTGGACTTTCCCCGATTGCTGGCCGTTGTTGCGTCTCGATTCATTGGTGGCGCTGCTTGCGTGCCATGTGTCAGGCGGGCTGCCGATATTCCACCGACCTTGCAGGAGTTGCATGAACGGAAATCAGGAACAACAACCCGGTGTAGAACCACCCCCGGGACTTCCAGGCTTGGCTCTGGCTGCCATGGGCGTGGTGTTCGGTGACATCGGCACGAGTCCGCTGTACACCCTTCAGGTTGTCTTCAGCGGCGCGCATGCCGTCGAGGCCAGCATCGCCAACCTGCTTGGCATATTGTCGCTGATTTTCTGGGCGCTGGTCATCACCGTTTCGTGCAAGTACGTGATGTTCATCACCCGCGCCAACAACCGTGGCGAGGGCGGCATCATGGCGTTGGTTTCACTGGCGATGCGCGCCTCCAAGTCAAGTCCGCGCATGCTCTGGGGATTGTCGATGCTAGGGATTTTCGGCGCCGCGCTATTTTACGGCGATGCGGTGATCGCACCGGCGCTCTCCGTGCTGTCTGCTGTCGAAGGTCTCGAAGTAGCGACGCCGCTGTTCAAGCCTTACGTCGAACCGATCACCATCTGCATCCTGATCGGACTGTTCATCTTCCAGCGTAAGGGCACCGCCAGTGTTGGTGCGCTGTTCGGGCCGATCATGCTGCTCTGGTTCATGACACTCGGTGCGCTGGGCGCCTGGAACATGCTCAAGCATCCCGGCGTGATTGCCGCCATCAACCCATGGT
Organism: Rhodocyclaceae bacterium; assembly: GCA_035426125.1. GTDB lineage: Bacteria > Pseudomonadota > Gammaproteobacteria > Burkholderiales > Rhodocyclaceae > Sterolibacterium. The sequence continues at coordinate 1,031 of DAOLZE010000026.1, read as the reverse complement.
ATGCCGTGCAATTTTTTATTGACAATCGGATCCATGGATTCCTCGCGCTGGGAGGAGTAGTTCTGGCGATCACCGGCGGAGAGGCACTGTATGCCGACATGGGGCATTTCGGACGCCGCCCGATCAAATGGGCATGGACTGGTTTTATTTTCCCGATGATCATCATCAACTATTTCGGTCAGGGCGCGCTGATCATCGATGATCCGGCAGCGATCAAGAGCCCGTTCTACCTGCTGGTACCGCAGATGCTGCTGTTGCCGATGGTCGGGCTGGCCACGGCGGCCACGGTGATTGCATCCCAGGCCGTGATTTCCGGCGCATTTTCCATGACCAGCCAGGCCATGCAGCTCGGCTACAGCCCACGCCTGCAAGTCTTGTTCACCTCCGAACGGGAAAAAGGGCAAATCTACATTCCCAACCTCAACTGGATCCTGCTGGTCGCCGTGCTGCTGCTGGTGCTGGGCTTCAAGTCCTCGGCGAATCTGGCATCGGCCTATGGCCTGGCGGTGACCGGCACCATGGCAATCGATACGATCCTGGCCTTCGTTGTCGTGCGCAGTCTATGGAAATGGAACTGGTTTCAGGCGGGGGTATTTCTGGCCATTTTCCTGGCTGTCGATTTTGCATTCTTTGCGGCAAACAGCGTCAAAATTTTCGACGGCGGGTGGTTTCCACTGGCTCTCGGTATTGCCGTATTCACCTTGTTGTCCACCTGGAAGCGCGGCCGTGCATTGCTGTATGCCAAGTTACAACAGGATTCGATGCCTCTCGATGCCTTCATCGCCAGCCTTGCCTATGGCGGGCCGCATCGCATCGAGGGTACGGGAATCTTCATGACGACCAATCCCAATGGCGTACCGCGGGCAATGCTGCACAATCTGCTGCACAACAAGATTCTCCACGAGCGCGTGGTGCTGCTCAATGTTCAGGTCGAAGACGTGCCGCATATCACGGACGAGCAGCGCATCGAAGTGCTCCCGTTGCCACAGGGTTTTTACCAGATCATCATCCGCTATGGCTTCATGGAAGAC
>DAOLZE010000025.1:0-16162 GCA_035426125.1 Rhodocyclaceae bacterium | reverse complement strand
CTCCCTCCTGCGCAACACCGTTACCGGTCTGTTCAGCGTCGTTGGCGATATCGTAGCCACCTACAATACAGCCCTGCCGCCGAACGCCGGCCACGTTTGCGCCGCAACCATCACCGACGGTATCAGCTTCAAGCACTACACCGCCGTCACCGACCCGATGCTGATGGTCAGTGCGACCAATCCCGGCAACGAAGATGAATCCATGCGTTCCGGTGCGACGAACACCCAGGGCGGCTGGCTGGTATTCCCGACCAACGTTGGCTTCAACATCGCCCCCCCGGCCACCGAGAACGCAGGCCTGACAACCGGCGGCAACCTGACCTTCACCGATACCACAGGTGCTGGTGCTGGTGCTGGCCTGACTTATCAGACCCCGACAACGGCCACGCTGGGTCAATTCAACCTCAAGCAGACCGGCGCAGGCCTGGATAGCGATCTGGCGACGCTGTACAATGTGGCAGCGGCTACGGATTCCAGCCCGACGACCCTCCAGGACGGCACGATTGAAGTCGATAACCTGCAGGTTCGCGTCTTCGCCTCGCAAGGTTTCGTCGCCGGCGGCACGATCAGCCTTGACACCTCAGCAACCTGCTCAACCGCAGGCGGTGTTGGCGGTGTATCGTGGGCCAGCACTGTCGCTGGCGCCAGCCCGCTTACAGTCACGGTTCCGCTGGGTAACGTGCTTGCCGCACTTGGTGGCGTTTCACCCTCCACCCCGGTCTATGTTTGCTACAACGTTCCGGGTACCGCCTACATTCCTTCCTCGCAATTCACCGCAGAAGCGCGCGTAGTCAAGGGTACGCCTGCCGGTGCCTTCGCCGAACAGGACGACATCTGTAACGGTCCGCTGACGGCACTGGGCGGCAGCATCAAGATCGACGTGCGCAACTACGTCAGCTCCGCCGATGTATCTTCCGGCTGGCAGAGCACGATCCGCCTGATCAACACCAGCGAAAACAAGGCTGCCGACATCCAGGTTCAACTGATCAACCAGGATGGCTCTTATGGCAACTGGACGGATCTGGCAACGCTGGCACCGCTGTCTGTGAAGAACTACAGCGCAGCATCGCTTGACGCCGCGCTGGCAGCTGGTACGATCACTCAAGCTGGCGCACGTGCCGGCACTGTGTCGCTGCCGATCGCTGCCGCGACCGCCGGTTCCTCGCCGCGTCTGCGCTTCACCTCGAAGCAAGGCGACACCCTGCGCATCCAGAACTACGTGCAAGGTCCCGGCGGCATGATCTTCGAAGCCTCGAATGCTGAAGGCGTTGATTTCGCCGGCAACATTACCCGCGCTCCGGCCAGCGAAGGTCAGTACCAGACTCAAGACGCACAGAAGGGCATCGACGGCAAGTAATCGCCGTAGAACCCGGTTATTGCAATCAGGTACTAAATCCTGGGCAGCGCAAGCTGTCCAGGATTTTTTCATTATGGCTGATACATTTTTCACCTGCGTTTTACCTCTGTGCCAATGAATGCCAATACCCTGCACAACGCCAACACGCTCCACACGCCGCACCTTCTCGGCCAGCGCCTGATCGCTCGCGCCAGCCTGACGGAGGCGGCCCTGGCCGATGCGCTGGCACGCCAGCAGCAGCGCCAACGTGGCGACCATGAACGACTCGGCACGATTCTCGTCAGACTTGGCCTGATTTCCGAGCAGACCTTGCTGGAAACACTCGCAGAGCAACTCGATGTCGCGGTTTTGCACGACCCACAACTCGCGGCTTGCGCTGCCCGCGCCGCAGATTTTCACAAGCAACATCAAATTTCCTTCGCCCTGGCCAGCCGTCTATCATTTTTCGTCAGCCAGGATGACACCAATGCCGAGATCATCGTCGCCACCCGCGATGTGCTCGATTCAACGCTCAGCGAATATCTCGACAGCCAGCTCCAGTTGAAAAACTGCCGCATGATGTTGATCGCAGCCCGCGATCTGGAACGTGTGCTGGGGCAAATCTACCGGCCACGCGAACAATCCGGCAGTGGCTCCGGCAGCGGCAACGAAGACTTGCGCAAACTGGCTGAAGACGCGCCGGTGGTCGAACTGGTTAACGGTGTGCTGGCACGTGCCACCGACATGCGCGCTTCGGACATTCACTTTGAACCCGAGGAATTCGGCTTCGCCGTGCGCTATCGTATCGATGGCCAGTTGCAGGCCGCCGAAGAATATTCCCGCGAACGCTTCAATGCCGTCGTCAGCCGCATCAAGCTGATTTCCGGCCTCGACATCGCCGAACGCCGGTTGCCGCAGGACGGGCGCTTCTCCAGCCGCGTTGCCGGCGTGGATAACGATGTCCGCGTCTCGGTAATCCCCGGTGTGCATGGCGAATCGCTGGTGCTGCGCCTGTTGCCAAACATGCAGGGCAAGCGCTTCTCGCTCAATTCGCTGGGCATCGAGGCCGATCACCTGGCACTCTATAAATCATGGATGGCCAAGCCGGACGGCATCGTCCTGGTCACCGGCCCCACCGGCTCCGGCAAAAGCACCACGCTGTATGCCACGCTGGTCGCCTGCGACACAGCGCATGAGCGCATACTCACTGTCGAGGATCCTGTCGAATACCAGGTGCCCGGCGTGACGCAATTCCAGGTGCATCCGGATATCGGCTTCACCTTTCCCGCCGCCCTGCGTTCAATACTGCGCCACGATCCGGATACCATCATGATCGGCGAAATCCGCGATGTCGAAACGGCGCGTATCGCCGTACAGGCTTCACTGACCGGACACCGCGTCTATTCGACGCTGCACACCAACGATTGCGCGACGGCTTTCCTGCGTCTCGCCGACATGGGTGTGGAATCGTTTCTGGTCGGCGCAACAGTGCGCGGCGTCGTCGCACAGCGGCTGGTGCGGCGTCTTTGCGACCATTGTGCAACGCCTCTGGCGAGCACCGATCTGGTTCCGGACGATATCAAACGGATATTGCCAAAACTCGGTGTTGATCTCGCCAAGTCGCATTTCAGGGAACCGGTCGGCTGCGAACATTGCAACCAGACCGGCTATCGCGGCCGTACGGCGATTTATGAATTGCTCCCCTCATCCGATGCCCTGCGTGCCGTATTGAGCCACGCTTCGCCCTCGCTGAGGGATTTGCAGCAGGCAGCCGGCGCCGGCTTCCGCACCCTGCGCGAGGATGGTCTGCTCAAGGCAGTGCGCGGGGTCACCAGCCTCGCGGAAATCTTTGCCATCACCGGGCAGGAGGAATCACCGGCGCAAGCCGCACCGCTGCCGGAATGAGTGGATCGCCCCGCAAGCGGGCGTCCTGGACGACCGGCTACGTAAAAGGATGAAGCAGCTTGAAAGACCTTGACCTTCCATTCGGGATAATTTCCGATCTGCCGGAACATTTGTCCGACATCACCTCATGGCATGCGCTGGTGCCGTTCGCCTTTGCCGTGACGGCCTGGCACAAGCCGAAAGTCTTCGTCGAACTGGGTACGCACAAGGGCGATTCCTATTGCGCTTTCTGTCAGGCGGTTGACGCGCTCGGGCTGGCTACCGCCTGCCATGCCATCGATACCTGGCAGGGGGAGGAACATGCCGGCCGCTACGACAATAGCATTCTCGATACCTTGCGCCTGCACCATGACCGCCGCTACAGCCGATTCTCCCAACTGCTGCAATCAACCTTCGATGATGCGCTGAGTCATTTCGCGGACGGCAGCATCGATCTTCTGCACATCGACGGTTTGCATACCTACGAAGCCGTCAGGCACGATTTTGAAACCTGGCTGCCGAAAATGAGCGTGCGCGGTGTGGTTCTGTTCCATGACATCGATGTGCGGGAACGCGGATTTGGTGTGTGGCGCTTATGGGAAGAACTGTCGGCACGCTATCCGTCTGCCGGGCTGCACTTCAGCAATGGTCTGGGCATTCTCGCTGTCGGCAAACAGCAGACGCCGCCGCTACAGGCGCTGTTTTCCATGACGACGGCGGAACAGGATCGTCTTGCCCGGCTTTTCCATGCACTGGGAGCGCGGATAGTTCTGACCGAACAACTCGACGCGGCCAGACAAGCCATTGGTGAGCAGGGCAACGCCATCAACGCAATGGAAAAATTGATCGGCGAAAAGAACCTGTATGAAGAGCAGCTTGGCGATCAATACAACAAGCTGGAACACGCCTACGAACTGCTCAATCGCGAATACCAGACGGTATCGGAAACCAATGCGTATCTGGAACAGACGCGCATGGCGCTGATCACCTCGACGTCCTGGCGCATTACGCGTCCATTGCGTGCGCTGTCGAAGGGTTTGATACGCTTCAAAAAGGCCGGCAGACAGGCGCTACTTCCGGGTGCCCGGATGGTTTATCGTTACCTGCCCCTGCCGGAAAATCTCAAGCAGAAACTGCGGCAGAAGCTTCTTGTTCAACTGACCGACCGGGGCGATTCAGATCCATCTACACCGCTTGCATCACCTCCATTCGACAAGGAATCCGTGCGGCGCGAAGCCCAGCAAACGCTGGAACACTTTCTCGCATCCGGCCAGAGAGTGCGCATCCCGCAAGCGCCCACGGGCTCCGCCAATGCCACACCACGCGTATCAGTCATCGTCATACTCTTCAATCAGGCCGGGCTTACCCTGGATTGCCTGCGCGCGCTGAGCCGCAGCGAGGAAGTTTCCCTGGAGACCATCATTGTCGATAATGCCTCGACAGACGATACCGCCCGACTCATGGAGCAGGTAGTCGGTGTTCGCACCATTCGCAATGAGGAAAATCTGCATTTCCTGCGCGCCGTCAATCAGGCCGCAGCTTTGGCGACAGGTGAGTACCTGCTGCTGCTGAACAACGACGCAATGCTGGAACCGGATGCCATCTCGCGCGCCTTGTTGCGCATGGAATCGTCATCGGGAATCGGTGCCGTCGGCGGCAAGATCCTGCTCTATGACGGATCGTTGCAGGAAGCCGGCAGCATCGTCTGGCAGGACGGCAGTTGCCTCGGCTATGGTCGCGGTATGCCGCCGAACGATGCGCCTTATCAATTCGTTCGTGATGTCGACTATTGTTCCGGCGCCTTTCTGCTCACGCCACGCGCACTGTTCGAGAAATTCGGCAGATTCGACGAGAGCTTTGCGCCGGCCTATTACGAGGAAACCGACTATTGCGTTCGTCTGCTTGAGGCAGGTCATACGATCGTATACGACCCTTCCGTCGTCGTGCGCCATTTCGAATTCGCCAGCTCCACGACCAGCGCTTCGGCAATCGAACTGCAACGCAAAAACCATGGGCGTTTTGTCGAAAAACACAGCACATTTCTTGCGGAACAAATGGCGCCGCTTCCCGCCAACATTCTCAAGGCGCGTCAGCGGCTCCAGCCGGGATGCCTGCGAATTCTGGTGATTGACGATCGTGTGCCGTATAACCATCTTGGCTCCGGCTATCCGCGCGCCAATCTGATGCTGCGCATCCTCGCTGAACAGGGCAACGCGGTGACGTTCTATCCGCTGCAATTCCCGCGCGACGACTGGCAGACGATTTACAAAAGTCTGCCGGAGACCATCGAGGTCATGCTGGATCGTGGAAATGCCGGACTGGCCAGGTTCCTTGAGGAACGGCGCGGCTTCTACGATGTCATCATGATCAGTCGCCCGCACAACATGAAGGCATTCAGGGATCTGCTTGATGCATCACCGACGCTTCTGAATGACGGGAGAACTCCTCCGCCGCGCCTGATTTATGATGCCGAAGCCGTATTCGCCGTGCGTGCGGAAATCAAGGCCAGACTGAAAGGCCAGCATATTTCAAAACTCGCCATGGCCGCCAATCTGCAAGAGGAAATGTCGCTGGCTGTTGGGGCCGACACGGTTTTCACCGTATCCGAAGGAGAAGCCCGACACTTCCGCGAGGCCGCTTGCACTGATGTGCGGATATTGGGCAACAGCATCGAATGCCGACCAACGGCAACGCCCTTCTCCGCTCGTTCGCGCTTTCTTTTTGTCGGCCCAATGAGTGAAAATGATTCGCCAAACGTTGATAGCGTCCTCTGGTTCGTCCGTGAAATCTGGCCGCTTATCCGCAAGAATCTGGGCAATCAGGCAGTTCTGGATATTGTCGGAACATGCCGGGTTGATAGCATCAAAAAACTTGGCGGAAATGGCATTCATATCCATGGCGCAGTCGACTCGCTGGACCCATTTTTCGAGCAAGCACGCGTATTCATCGTACCGACGCGATTTGCTGCCGGCATTCCGCTCAAGGCGCATGAAGCCGCCTCGCGCGGGGTTCCCATAGTGGCAACATCATTGATCGCCGAACAACTGGGCTGGCAAAATGAATTGCTCTTCACCGACGAACCGGCCACTTTCGCCAGGCATTGCATCACGCTGTTCAATCAGGAAGCAACCTGGACCGAACAGCGCAACCAAGGTCTCCGTCTCGTGCAGCGTGATTGCGATCATGAAAATTTTCGCACGACACTGTTGACGGCGTTAACCCCCCAATGATCGATCCAGCGCACCCGCAGCAAGATGCGTTAAATTTGAAACGTCATTCCCGCGAAAGCGGGAATCCAGCAGTTGGGCGGTTCTCCCGCTGAAGCCATGGATTCCCGCTTTCGCGGGAATGACGGTAATTGGCAAATATTCGTTATTATTATTCACCACGCTAGCATCCGCCGATAGTTCAAATGCTGTTCAATTCTCCTGAATTCATATTCATCTTCCTGCCAGCCGTTCTGCTGGGTTTCTTCAGCATCGCCGCACGCAGTCATCGCCTGGCGGCCTTGTGGCTGGCAGCGGCATCGCTGTTTTTTTACGGCTGGTGGAACCCGCAATTCGTCCTGTTGCCGCTGGCGTCGATCGGTTTCAATTTCGCGATGGGTCACGCCATCGGTCATGCGGTCAATCAAAAGAGTGCCCAGAAACACCGCGCCAAGAGCCTCATGGCAACGGCAATCACCTGCAATCTGCTCTTGCTCGGCTATTTCAAATACACAAACTTTTTCATCAATACGGCAAATGGTTTGCTGGGTGAACACCTGGCATTGGCCAACATCATCCTGCCACTCGGCATTTCGTTTTTTACCTTCACGCAGATTGCCTTCATTGTCGATGTGTATCGTGGCATCGCCCGCGAATACAACTTCATCCACTATCTGCTGTTTGTTACCTACTTCCCGCATCTGATCGCTGGTCCGGTACTGCATCACAAGCAGATGATGCCGCAGTTTGGCGAAAAGACCACCTATCGGCTGAACATCAACAACATCAATATCGGTCTGACGATATTTACCATCGGCCTGTTCAAGAAGGTCATTCTGGCCGACCAGTTTTCGCTCTACGCCAATCCGATTTTCGATGCCGTGGCCAAGGGCTCGGAACCCGGTCTGATCGAAGCCTGGGGCGGCGCACTGGCCTATACCCTGCAACTCTATTTCGATTTCTCCGGCTATTCCGATATGGCGATCGGCCTGTCGCGGATGTTCAATGTGAATCTGCCGGTGAACTTCAACTCGCCTTACAAGGCCGGCAACATCATCGAATTCTGGCGGCGCTGGCATATGACGCTGTCGGCGTTCCTGCGCGACTATCTGTATATCCCGCTGGGTGGCAACCGTCACGGCACATTGCGCCGACATCTCAACCTGCTCGTCACGATGTTGCTCGGCGGCCTTTGGCATGGCGCCAACTGGACCTTCGTCTTCTGGGGCGGACTGCATGGTGTGTATCTGGTGGTGAATCACTTCTGGCAAGCACTGTGCACCCGCCTGAAATTACCGCACCTGCCGGGCGGTGCGGTGCTGTCGGGTGCGCTGACCTTCATCGCCGTAGTTGTGGCATGGGTGCCCTTCCGTGCGGATAGTTTCGCGACCGCAATGCGCATGATCGACGGGATGTTTGGCCGCCATGGCATCGCGTGGGTGAGTGATTTCAACCAGTTGTTCCCTTCGCTGGTCGCGCATCAACTGGAGCTGCTCTGGGGCCTGATTGAACCCGCACACATTTTGCGCTACTCGATCATGTGGTTTGCTCTGGGGATGCTGATCATCTGGCGGCTGCCCAATGCCCAGCAATGGATTCATGTACCGACGGACAAAGAGTCACAACCCTCCGGCCGGTACTGGAAGCCAGGCCGACTGACCGCCGTCATCATGGGGCTGGCATTTGCCATGTCGGTCCTGGCCTTCAAGAAGAACAGCCCATTTTTGTATTTTCAATTCTAGGTCATGTCTTATTTAAAATATTTCCTGACCTCGGCGCTGTTGCCGATCCTGTTTTTCTTTGGTCTCGGCGTGTTTCTGCAACCGCTGCAAGGTGATCTGACAAGACTCGGCAATCTGGCCGAGCGCGATTTCGGCTGGAACGCTGCGCAACCGGTGCTACCTCTGCGCGACAACCAGCCGGCAAATCCCGGTGTGATCGTTCTTGGTGACTCGTTCTCGCGTTGGAATGTTTGGCAATCGGCCAGCATGGCATCCGGCAGCCCGGCAATGCTGACATTTCACTGGGATGGATTTGATTCTTCGGAGTGCCTGGATGACTGGATTGCCGCTCTCAAGGAAACCTATCCCTCTGCCAGGTTTCTCGTGATCGAGGTCGTCGAAAGAGAATTTCTCAGACGTTTTGGCCCGGCCGGAACGCGATGTCATGGCCAGCATCAAAAACCTGTGGAAGTCAGCCAGGGTGGCGCTACACAGCCTCTTCGTCCATTTTTTGACTCCACCAGCAACCTGCCGGATACCCTCTATGCAGCGCGTGCTTTATATAACAGCTTTCGACCTTTTGACGAAACCACCTTCAGCACGAATGTTTTTGTCACGCCCTTGAATCGTACAAACCTGTTTTCAAATCATCGACCGGATTTGATGGTGTATTACAAGGATGACGAATTAATCAAGAAGGACTGGAAGCCTGAAGATATCAGGAAGGCTGTAACGCGCGTCAAAGATATTCAATTGTCTGCCGCCGCGCATGGCCTCACCATGATCACGGCAATTGTTCCGGACAAGTCGACGACCTATCGGAAGTTCATGCGCCAACCGCAGACCACACCAATACCGGATATATGGAAAGAACTGACAAAGCAGGAGGTCACTCAGGTCGACCTCAGGGAGATGCTCGACAAGGCGGCAGACACGGTGACTGATCTCTACCTGCCGAACGATACGCATCTCGGAACAGCCGGCTTCATGCTGATGGGTGAAGCCATCGCCGGCAGAATCAGGTAGCTGCTTGCTCCTGATTTTCGCCGGGCGTATTGCCGGGGGAGGTGTCAAGCCGGATGCGCTGCATCGGGATGCCGATCAGCCCGGTGGCAACCGCGCTGTGTTGCGACTTGAAGGCCAGCGCGTCATGAATCCAATGGTGCTGCACATGCGCTTCCTGCGTGCCATTGGCAATCGCCACCGTGATGCTGTAATCGCCGGAAGGCAGCAGCGGCATATCAAAAACGAATTCGGCCCGCAGGGTTTCTCCTGCGGCACAAAAGACTGGCGCATCCTTGTATGTCAGGCAAGTGTTGTCGCCGAACAATATCTGCCCGAGACGATCCTTGACGTAGAAACCGACAATCGGTGAATCCAGGTCATCCTGGGTAAGTCCGCTGACACTCAGCGTGACCTGTTCTCCGCCCACCATCCATGCAAGCGGCGCGCCATTCCTGTCGAGAAGCTGCACTTCGGTGATGTGCGCACCGCCCTTGCCAAACGATGGTGCAGCGGGATCGAAGGCGAATAATTGCAGATCGTTGCGCAGGTTGCTGCGGTTGATGAATTCGAGGCGCTGATCCTTCAGTGGTTCTGCTGTGCTTTCGCTGGCCGGCGTTGTGATGAGCTTCGTCATGCTGCTCTTGCCCTGCTGCTGTTCGTAGAACGCCTGGAGGTAGGCCTCACAGACATCCTTGGGGGAGCCTTCCTGTAACACGCAACCCTTTTCAAGCCAGATGGCGCGATTGCATAAACTCTTCACGCTTGCCAGGTCATGACTGACAAAAAGGATGGTGCCCGTTTCCATGAAGGCGCGTAAAAAGCGCATGCACTTCTGGGTGAAGAAGGCATCGCCGACCGAAAGCGCTTCGTCGACGACCAGGATGTTCGCATCCACATGTGCAATCACGGCAAATGCCAGACGCACCATCATGCCGCTGGAGTAGGTCTTGACCGGCTGATCGATAAAATCGCCAATATCCGCGAAATTAACGATGTCGTTGAAACGCGTGTCGATTTCCTGTTTGGTCAAGCCCAGCACGGCGCCATTCACGTAGACATTTTCCCGGCCGGTGAACTCCGGATTGAAGCCGGAACCGAGTTCCAGCAACGCGGCAACGCGGCCATTGGTTTGAATGGTTCCGCTGGTCGGATTGAGCGTGCCGCAGATCATCTGCAACAGTGTCGATTTTCCGCTGCCGTTGCGGCCGATGATGCCGATGGTCTCACCCTTGCCGACCGTGAAGGAAACGTCTCTGAGCGCCCAGAACTCACGGAAATACTGTTTGCGTCCACGGGCGAGCATCTGCATCAGCCGATCACGCGGCTTGTCGTATATCTGGTAGCACTTGCTGAGGTGCGTGACGCTGATGGCGGTTTCAGATGACATCGGCAAATCCCTTCCGGGTCTTCTGAAACCAGGCGAAGCCAGCCCATGCAAACATCATCGACAAGAACAGATACAACCCATAAATACCGGGGTCCGGGATAGTGCCCCAAAAGAGCACATCCCGCGCCTGTTCGATGGCCAGCGTGAGCGGATTGAAGTACATCAAGCGACGATATTCACTCGGCAGAGCGGAGATCGGATAAAAGATGGGTGAGAGAAACATCAGGACCGTCGTGATGATTCCGACGATCTGTGAAACATCGCGCAGGTACACCCCCAGCGCAGCGAGTGCCCAACTCAAGCCGATGGTGAATAACAGCACTGGCAGGATCACGGCAGGCAACAGCAGCACCGTCAGATGCGGCGTGCCGAAAAACAGCGCGTAAAACAACAGCCAGACTGTCAGGCTCACCACTGCATGAAACAGCGCCGAGCCCATGCTCACCCAGGGCAGTATTTCCAAGGGAAAGACGACTTTCTTGACATAGTTAACGTTGGCAAGGATAAGCCCCGGCGCGCGGTTGGCACACTCGGAGAACAGGTTGAACAATATCAGTCCGGCAAACAGCACCAGGGCAAATTCGGTTCTGGAATCGCTACCGACATGCCAGCGCGCCTTGAAGACAACACTGAACACAAAAGTGTACACAGCCAGCATGAATACCGGATGGAAAAACGACCACAGAATTCCCAGCATGGAGCCACGGTAACGGCCAACCACTTCGCGCATGGCGAGTATCCCGATGAGCTGGCGATTGCGCCAGAAACTGCCCGCCATTTCTCCGATGGATGTTTTGAACATGGATCAGATTCTTTTGAAGATGACAGCCACAAGAAGGCCGAGCGTCGCCATGCTGGATTGTTTGTATACACCGGAACACCAGACACCACGGATCCTTGCCGGTAGCCAGCGATTCCGGGCGGTGGAGAACTCTTCGAAAACTTTCCGGTTGGCAGGCGTCAGCCTGTATTTCAGGTGTTGTAGTGCTTGTATATTACGATCGTTCCAGGATTGCTGGCTTCCCTTGAACAGCAGGCCAATACGCTGCCCGCGCGAAACCCAGCCGGTGCCAGATCCCACCTGATTGCCACCATGCTGTCGATAGCCCAGTGACGGACGTGCATCGTAATGCACCTGGCCTCCACAGCCGCTGATCACCAGATATGTCCACCAATCGTGCATCACGACATCGACCTTCTCTCCGGACTCTCGCAACAGGGCATGTGCGGCCACATTGAAAACCATGGTATTTCCACCTGCGATATTTTGCACCAGTGCATTGGCGAACGCCGGAGGTTTTTTGCATAGCGGCGAGTAACCGAGATGTTTGCCATTTTCATCCACGAGTTGCGTACGCGAACAATATAACGCAGGGATGTTCGCAGCAACGCCCTTCAGCCAGGTAACCGCACGCTGAAGTTTGTCCGCTGCCCAAACATCATCCTGGTCGGCATATGCGAAGTAATCCGCCTGGATGGCAGCATTGCAGGTCAGGGAAAGAAAATTGGCGACAAGGCCGCGCGTCGGGCCTGCATAAATAAATAGCCGATCACTACCCCAGTGCTCCCGGTATTTCTCAAGCATGGCCATCGTGTCATCCCGCGAACCATCGTCGGAAACGTGAACCTGCCAATTGGTGTGGGACTGAACGGCGATGGAGTCGAGTTGCTCTGCCAGATAGCGCTGTCCGTTGCAGGTGCACAGGAGGATGGCGACTCTGGCCTGCGATGCATCGAATGGCGCAGGTTTGCGGGAATCCATGCCGCATACATCCGCACCCTGCCGGGATCTCTCCGGATCGGGGGACTCGCTCGTCCGGCATTGTGAATTGCAATCGGGCAAATCGGGCATCTCGTACGGAAATTGTGACTCCATCACCATCACCGCATGGCCGGCGCTATGCCGCGATACCTGCAAAATTCATGGGCCCGGAAAATCCGCCAGGAACCTTGCAGATTTAGAGGATTGATGCGATTAAAGCAATAAAAATTGGTGCCGGCGAGAAGAGTTGAACTCCCGACCTTCGCATTACGAATGCGCTGCTCTACCAACTGAGCTACGCCGGCCCTGACGATTCAAGGTCGCGGATTATAACCGGTTTGCCTGCGCCGCGACAAACCTGCGACAACCTTTGACTCTCCAGCGTGTGACTGACGCCGTGTTCGGTCTTGGCCATGGGCATCGATGATATAATTTCGCTCCTTTCGATACTCTCAAAATCTCCATGAAGTTGCTCGGATCGCTGACCAGTCCCTACGTGCGCAAAGCACGCGCAGTACTCGCAGAAAAGAAAATCGACTACGAATTTGTTCTGGATTCTCCATGGGTCGATGGCAGTTCCGTTACCCGACATAATCCGCTTGGCAAGGTTCCGGTTCTAGTGCTCGACGACGACAGCAGCCTCTACGATTCCCGCGTGATCATCGAATATCTCGACAACGTCTCGCCGAACAATCGGCTGATTCCGTCTTCCGGCCGCGAACGTATCGCCGTCAAGCGCTGGGAAGCCCTCGGTGATGGCGTCTGCGATGCAGCAGCAATGGCCGTCGTCGAAGCCCGCCGACCGGTTGGAGAAAAAAGTGAATCATGGATTGAGCGCCAGCGCGGCAAGGTGCTCGCCGGCATCAAGGTTATGGCTGAAGATCTCGGCGAACAACCGTGGTGCCACGGCACCGCGCTCTCGCTGGCCGACATCGCTGTCGGCAGCGCACTCGGCTATCTTGAATTTCGCTTCCCAGACATCGACTGGCGCGAGCAATATCCGAACCTCGGCAGGCTGTACGACAAGCTCATGCAGCGTCCGTCATTCGCCGAGACCGTCCCGCACGACTGATTCCGGGTAAGCGCAGGCGGGGTTTTGCCCACTCTGCAGAAGCTTCATGCGTGAACAAACCAGATCACGCGTTCACGCAATCACTCCGCCGCCCAGGCATACGCGCGATTCGTAAATCACCACGCTTTGTCCCGGTGTCACCGCCCATTGCGGCGCGGCGAAAACCACCTCGCAGTGCTCTGCATCGACAGTCTCCACCTCGCATGGGGCATCGGGCTGACGATAGCGGGTCTTCGCTGAATACACCCAATGCGTGTGCGGCATACGCCCGCTCACCCACGACAGATCAGCCGCTGTCAGGCAATCCTTGAGCAATGCAGGATGTTCATGACCCTGCACGACGAGCAGGACATTGCGCGTCATGTCTTTGGCGGCGACATACCACGCCTCATGATCGCCGGCATCATCGGCATTGCCCTTCACACCGCCGATGTGCAGACCCTTGCGCTGACCGATGGTGTGATGGATCAAACCTTCATGCTGGCCGATCACCCTGTCGCCTTCAAGAGTGCGGATCTCGCCCGGCTGCCCGGGTAGATAGCGGCCAAGAAATTCGCGGAATGGTCGCTCGCCGATGAAGCAGATGCCAGTGGAATCTTTCTTGGCGAAGTTGTGCAGCCCGGCATCGGTGGCAATCCTGCGTACGTCGCGCTTGTAAAGATGGCCGATGGGAAACAGCGTGCTCGCCAACTGCTGCTGGTTGAGGCGATACAGAAAATAGCTTTGATCCTTGGTGCCATCCTCAGCTTTCAGCAACTGCTGCTCGCCGAGAAACTCGCGTACCTGGGCATAGTGGCCGGTGGCAATTTTGTCGGCGCCGAGCTTCAGCGCGTGATCGAGAAATGCCTTGAACTTGATTTCGGCATTGCACAGCACATCCGGGTTCGGCGTACGTCCGGCCTGATACTCGCGGAGGAATTCGCTGAACACCCGATCCTTGTATTCGACCGAAAAATTGACAACCTCAAGATCGATGCCGATGACATCGCAGACCGATGCCGCATCGATCAGATCCTGGCGCGACGAACAGTACTCGGCATCATCGTCGTCCTCCCAGTTTTTCATGAACAGGCCGATCACCTTCCAGCCCTGCTGCTTCAGGAGCAACGCAGCAACCGAGGAGTCGACGCCGCCGGACATGCCGACAATGACGGTTTTTTCAGACACCACAAATCTCCCCGCAAAATAGCCTATGCATAGTGACGCACCAGATCAAGCGGGAAACGCCGCCCGGCAAGATAGTCGGCGATACACTGCATCACCAGTGGACTACGATGGCGTTTGCGCTGTGCTTCGATCTCCGCTGGCGTCAGCCACAGCGCACGGACAATGCCATCATCGAGCTGGCGCTGCGCATCAAATGCACCGAGATCGCCGCAATAGGCGAAGCGCAGATAGGTGATATCGCCAGCCGGACGCCGCCATTGGTAGATGCCGATCAACTGGCGTGGCGCAAACTGCCAGGCGGTTTCCTCCAGCGTTTCGCGCGCGCAGGCGGCCAGCAACGATTCGCCCTCGTCAAGATGGCCAGCCGGTTGGTTATAGCGAGTCTCGATGCCACCACGACCGTCGTCAACCTCTTCTTCGACAAGCAAAAATTTTCCGTCGCGCTCGATGACGGCAGCGACAGTGACATTGGGTTTCCAGATTGCGTTCATGCCGCTATTTTAGCGTGCGGAAGACTTGGCCAGCGTGACATAATCGACACCATGCTGGTGTGGCAATCAGGACAAGAGCGGAGAGCAGTGAAGATGGATGATCCGAAGCGGAATCCGATGCAAGAAAAGCGCTTTCTCGACGATATCAACCGATGGCTACCGGCAGGCATCGACTGGAAGCAGGGTGCCATCGACTACCTGCGCCAGCTCATCGCCGAGCAGGGTGACGACGCCGAGCGCTATCACCTGTGCAAACCCTTTATCGGCGGGCCTGATTTCTCACCTTTCTTTCTCGATATGTCGTTGTTCACGAGCTTGCTTGAGAAAGCGAATCTCCCCATGCAGAGTCGCATCCTCGACGTCGGCTGTGGCCCGGGTTGGACGAGTTACTTTCTCGCCAAATTGGGCCATCAGGTAGTCGGGGTCGATGTCTCGCCGGATCTTGTCAAATATGCACGCAAACGGGTGGCGAGTGATCTCATTCCACCCTATGCCGGCATACCCTTTCAGGCAAAGTTCCTTGTCCACGATATTGAAAGCCGGCCACTACCACCCGCCGACCGCTTCGACTTCGCAGTCTTTGAATCCACCATGCGCCACTTCCTCGATCCACTGGCGGCGTTGCGCCATGTGCGTGCGGCGTTACGGCCCGAGGGTGTAATCGCCATCGTCGAGGGAGTCGCCCCAAAATCGTTCAGCGTCGAGCATCTCAAAAACATCGAGCAGATGCAAAAGCTTCACACCCTCGAGCGCCCTTATTCGCGCACCCAGATGGAGCAATTACTCGACTTGGCGGGCTTCACTCATCGCGAGTTTCTCTATCCCATTTCCGGGCTCTTCGAACAGACGGCGGAGATTGCCGATGGAATCCGCGAGCGTGTACTCCACGGTGCCGACTGGAACATTGTGTTCGCGGCCACTCGTCCCGAAGCGATCACGCGAATCCGCAGCACGCAGCCATGCCGCGACGACACCGGGAAGCTGGAGTTTCTTGACGGCTTTTATCCTCCCGAGCGAAACCAGAGCTTCGAGTTCCGCTGGTCGCGTACACGCAGCGTGTTGCGCCTTCATGGTGCTCACTCACTCCGCGCGCGCCTGGCAAGTAATTTTCCGGCGCTCCGCCATCGCTCG
>DAOLZE010000024.1:0-17265 GCA_035426125.1 Rhodocyclaceae bacterium | reverse complement strand
TCCCGGACTGGAATGTCGCCATGTTATTCCAGATTGAATGATTGCGGCCGCGATGTATGGCCTGTCCGGCTGGTATTGGCGGCATTCATTCATGCTTCATTTATGCACCTTGGCAAATGCGCCTGCAGGGGTTATATTTGCTTCTACAAGACTATGAAATCTCTCGAATCGATGCGAACGACACCTGTTGTGCGCGTTTCGCCGATTCATACAAGCAACGCTGGACAGTCGGCGGCCATCATTTCTAATCGAGGACATGGCCTGCTGCCGCTTTTCTAGGTCGATTCGATGAAGCCCTCCAAACAAAGCCATCCCGTTCCTCCGCTATTTACCGACCATATCCTTGACGATACCGTCGAGGCGATCGTCTGTATCGATTTGAGCGGTGTGATCACTTACTGGAATCGCGGCGCCGAAGCGCTGTATGGGTACACTGCGAAGGAAGCCATTGGCCAGCATTTTTCCATGTTGTACCCGGCCGCGCAGGCTGCTCAGGAAGAAAAGGCCCACCACTTTGCGCCCCAGGTACTCACAGTCAAACGCCATGAAATCGACGGCTGGCGCATCCGCAAATCCGGCGAGCAGATCTACATTCATCTATCCACGACGCCGCTCCTCGATTCGGATGGGCATCACAGTGGCTTCATCGATTATTCCATCGACATTACAAAGCGCAAGCAGGTCGAGGACGCGCTGGCCGAGCGCGATACACAACTGCGCCAGCAGCATATGCTTTATCAGGCGCTGCTTGAGGCGCAGTCAGGTGCCGGGGTTGGCCTGTTCATTCTGGAGGATGGCAAGATCTCCTTCGCCAATGCGGCCGTCACCCTGCTCACCGGATTCAGCAATGAGGAATTGCTGCAGATGGAGAATTTCATGCTCGTTGCCAGCAGTGACGAGCGTGCGCGGATTCTGGAGAGACATCCACATTTGCTGGATGGCGAAACCTTCGAAGGCCGTTTCGATTTTGCCATTCAGACCAAGAGCGGCGAGAAGCGCATCACCGAGGTTGCCGTTACGACCATTCCCGGTAATGAAAATACCAAGATGCTGGTCATCATGGTTGACATCACCGAGCGCAAGAACGCCGAGCAGCGTCTTCAGCACCTTGCCCTGCACGATTCGCTGACCGGACTCGCCAACCGTACGCTGCTGTTTGACCGAGTTGGTAGTACCATCACCGCATCGCGGCGCAGCCGTACGGCATTCGCCCTGTTTTATATCGATCTCGACAATTTCAAGCCGATCAACGATGTTTTCGGCCACGATGCAGGCGACAGTGCGCTGAAGATCATCGCCGATCGCCTGAGCAGTTGCGTTCGGGAAAGCGACACGGTTGCGCGCGTTGGCGGCGACGAGTTCATTCTTGTGGTGCGCGATGTCACCGGGCGGAAAACTGCCGAAGCGGTGGCGGCAAAGGTTATTTCGGCACTGTCGGAGCCGCTGGTTGTCGACAAGCAGAATTTCCAGGTCGGCACCAGCCTCGGTATCGCTCTCTATCCCGAGCACGGCACCGATGCCGATACCTTGATGCAGCACGCCGATGCGGCGATGTATACCGCCAAGCGCCTTGGCAAGAACCGCTTCGTCGCCTGGCAGGGCTGATAGCGGGTAGCCCCTCGTCGCACCGTCGGTGAATTTACCGAAGACGGGTGCCACTGCATTTCCGGTTTTATTCGTCTCATGTTTATTCTGAAAAAATTCATCGTTGCGGCGATTTTGCCGCCTTTCGGACCGCTCCTGCTGATTCTGGCCGGTCTCTGGATGATGCGTCGCTGGCCGCGTTTCGGCCGTACGCTGACATTTGGTGCGCTGTTTCTGCTGATGCTGATGAGTTTGCCGCTGGTCGAAATCCGCCTGCAACGCCTGGCCGAAACATCGCCGCCGCTACCCTATTTGCCGCAGCAGACATTGCAGGCATTGGCGGGTGCCCAGGCCATTGTCGTCCTCGGTGGCGGCACCTACCCGGCAGCGGCCGAGTATGGTGGCGACACCGTCAGTCGAAATACCCTGCTGCGTATTCGTTACGCAGCACGTTTGCAGCGCATCAGCGGATTGCCTTTGCTGGTGAGCGGAGGCGCACCGTTCGGTAGCCGTCCGGAGGCGCTGTCGATGCGCGAGGCGCTGACGGAAGACTTCAGCGTACCCGTGCGCTGGATCGAGGATGCCTCGCTCGACACTGCGCAAAACGCCGAGTTCTCCGCCAGACTGCTGAAACAATCTGGCATTGGGCGGATTGCTCTGGTCACCGGAGCCGAGCATATGGCGCGTGCCGCAGACCTGTTTCAGCGTCAGGGTTTGACTGTTATCGCGGCGCCAACGGGGTTTGCCAACGATTCACCGTCATTGATCGAGAACCTGCTGCCAGACAGTGAGGTGCTGGCGAGGAGCCAGGCCGTGCTGCATGAATGGCTTGGCCGAATCTGGAATGCTCATTAGGCAAAATTCATTCTCCGTATAATCCACGCTCGTCATGTCGAATTCGAATCTTCTGAACGCCAAATCGCCGCGCCTGGTTTTGATCGCCGCCCTCGCGAAAGATCGCGTCATCGGCATTGACAACCAGATGCCCTGGCAGTTGCCCGAGGATCTCAAGCGCTTCAAGGCGCTGACACTCGGCCATCCAATCATCATGGGACGCAAGACCTGGGAATCGCTGGGCAGGCCACTGCCCGGTCGCAGCAATATTGTTGTCAGTCGCAACCCCGGCTATGCCGCGCCCGGCGCCAGCGTCGTGCATTCACTGAAGGAAGCCATCGCGCTGGCTGCTGGCAGCGGTGCAGAAAATGTATTTGTCATCGGTGGAGCGGAGATTTATCGCCAAGCCTTACCGCTCGCCTGGCGTCTGGAATTAACCGAAATCGCTGCGGATTTTCCCGGCGATGCGTATTTCCCGGAATTTGATACGCGCGCCTGGCTTGAAATCTCCCGTGAGCGTCATCATTCCACAAACGGTTTCGACTACGCTTTCGTTACTTACGAACGGCATTGACGACTTCACGTGGCTTCACGTTCATGGTCCACATGACCGTTGTCGTCAGCCTTACTCCGCGGCCTTTTAGCCAAGCCTTGAGCCGTGCGGGTTATTTAACGCAGTCGACGTAATAGCGCACCTTGCCGTTGCCGTTTTCCTTGACGAGGCCGTGGATGTCGGTTTCGAAGCCAGGAAATTTTTCGTTGAACTCGCGGGCAAATTGCAGGTAGCGGACAATCGTCTTGTTGAAGCGCTCGCCGGGAATCAGCAGCGGGATGCCAGGCGGGTAAGGGGTGAGCAGCACGCTGGTGACGCGGCCTTCGAGTTCGTCGATCGGTACGCGGTCGATTTCGCGGTGCGCCATGCGTGCAAAGGCGTCGGCCGGGCGCATCGCCGGTTCCATATTCGACAGATACATTTCGGTGGTCAGACGCGCCACATCGTTGGCCTTGTAGATGCCGTGAATTTGCTCGCAGAGATCGCGCAGGCCGATTTTTTCGTAACGTGGGAATTTGGCAACGAACTCCGGCATTGAGCGCCACAGTGGCTGGTTTTTGTCGTAGTCGTCCTTGAACTGCTGGAGTTCGGTCACCATGCTGTTCCAGCGGCCCTTGGTGATGCCGATGGTGAACATGATGAAGAACGAATACAGACCGGTTTTCTCGACGATCACACCGTGTTCGGCGAGATAGCGGGTAACAACCCCAGCTGGAATGCCGAATTCATCCGAAAAATCACCGTCAACGTCGAGTCCCGGCGTGATCACGGTGGCCTTGATCGGGTCGAGCATGTTGAAGTCCGGCGCCAGATCGCCGAAGCCGTGCCAGCGCTCGCCAGCCTTGAGCATCCAGTCGTCGCGTTCGCCGACGCCTTCCTCGGCGAGGTAGTCCGGGCCCCATACCTTGAACCACCAGTCGGCACCCCACTCTTCGTCGACCTTGCGCATGGCGCGGCGGAAGTCGAGCGCTTCCATGATTGATTCCTCGACCAGCGCGGTGCCGCCGGGGGGCTCCATCATCGCTGCGGCGACATCGCAGGAAGCAATGATGGCGTACTGCGGCGAGGTCGAGGTGTGCATCAGGAAGGCTTCGTTAAACACGTCGCGGTCGAGCTGGCGTGCTTCCGAATCCTGCACGAGAATCTGCGAGGCCTGCGAAAGACCCGCCAGCAGCTTGTGCGTCGATTGCGTCGAGAACAGCATTGAATCCTTGCAGCGCGGGCGGTCGCGGCCGATGGCGTGCATGCCCTTGTAGAAATCGTAGAAGGTGGCGTGCGGCAGCCAGGCTTCGTCGAAATGCAGGGTGTCGATCTTGCCATCGAGCATTTCCTTGATGGCCTCGACGTTGTACAGGATGCCGTCGTAGGTGCTCTGGGTGATGGTCAGCACACGTGGCTTGGTGCCGGGATTGCGTGCCTGCGATTCACGGGCGAAGGGGTTCGCCGCGATCTTTTCCTGGATGGTTTCCCAGAGGAATTCGCTCTTTGGAATTGGCCCGATGATGCCGAAATTGTTGCGTGTCGGCATCAAAAACACCGGGATTGCACCAGTCATTATGATGGCATGGAGGATCGACTTGTGGCAATTGCGATCGACCACGACGATGTCGTCGGGGGCGACGGTTGAATGCCAGACAATCTTGTTCGAGGTCGATGTGCCATTGGTGACAAAGAACAGGTGATCGGCCGAGAAGATGCGTGCGGCGTTACGCTCGGAAGCCGCCACCGGGCCGGTATGGTCGAGCAGTTGACCAAGCTCTTCGACTGCATTGCAGACGTCGGCACGCAGCATATTCTCACCGAAGAACTGGTGGAACATCTGGCCGACCGGGCTTTTCAGGAAAGCCACACCGCCCGAATGGCCGGGGCAATGCCAGGAATATGAACCATCCGAAGCGTAGTGGAGCAGTGCGCGGAAGAATGGCGGCGCCAGACTGTCGAGATAGGTGCGCGTCTCGCGCATCACATAGCGGGCGATGAACTCAGGCGTGTCCTCGAACATATGGATGAAGCCGTGCAGCTCGCGCAGCACGTCGTTCGGGATATGTCGCGAGGTGCGCGTCTCGCCGTAGAGAAAGATCGGGATCTCGCTGTTGCGGAAACGGATACCCTCGACGAAAGCGCGCAATTGTTTGAGCGCCGCCTGGGCTTCTTCGGGCGAGCCGCTGCCGAATTCCTCATCGTCGATCGACAGGATGAATGCCGAGGCGCGGCTCTGCTGCTGGGCGAATGACGCCAGGTCGCCGTAGCTGGTGACACCCAGCACCTCCATACCCTCGTCTTGAAGCGCCTGCGCCAGTGCACGGATGCCGAGTCCGGAAGCATTCTCGGAACGGAAGTCCTCGTCGATGATGACTACGGGAAAACGAAATTTCATGGCGAAACCTCAGTCGAGAGCGGCGCGTTGTGAGTCGAGAGTGAAGCGTGGCAGAGCGGTTTTCCTCCCGACTCTCGACTAACGACTCTCCGCTAGATACTAGATTTTAGGCAATGTCACGCCGACCTGTCCCTGATACTTGCCGCCACGATCCTTGTAGGAGGTTTCACAGACCTCGTCGGACTCGAAGAACAGCACCTGGGCGATACCCTCATTGGCATAGATCTTCGCCGGTAGCGGCGTGGTGTTGGAAAATTCCAGCGTCACATAACCTTCCCATTCCGGTTCGAACGGCGTCACGTTGACGATGATGCCGCAGCGCGCATAGGTACTCTTGCCAAGGCAGACGGTCAGGACATTGCGCGGGATGCGGAAGTACTCGACAGTACGCGCCAGGGCAAAGGAGTTGGGCGGAATGATGCAGTAGTCGGCGTTGACCTCGACGAAGGAATTCGGATCAAAATTCTTCGGATCGACGATGGTGCTGTTGATGTTGGTGAACAGCTTGAATTCGTTCGAGCAGCGAATGTCGTAGCCGTAGCTCGATGTGCCGTAGGAGACAATTTTGTGGCCATTGGCCTCGCGCACCTGTCCGGGTTCGAACGGTTCGATCATCTTGTGGGTCTCCGCCATGCGGCGGATCCATTTGTCGGATTTGATGGTCATTCTGGGATAGTCGAGAGTTGAGAGCGGATAGTCGAGAGTGATGAGCGTAGTGAGCTTGGCGAGCGCGAAGTATAAAGCAGGATGGTTCCCCCGATTCTATCTCTCTCGACCCGTTGCTTACGTATTCTGCACGACGATCGTCGGGAATTTTGATGTCATATCTTTGGACTGCCCGGCGATTTTTACGGCGATGCGGCGGGCGATAGTTTTGTAGATTTCAGTGATGCGTCCGGCAGGATCGGCAGCCACGGCGGGCTTGCCGCTGTCGCTCTGTTCGCGGATGCCGATGTCGAGCGGCAGGGCACCGAGCAGTTCAACCTCGTAGTCGGTTGCCATGCGCTGGCCGCCGCCGCTGCCAAAGATGTGTTCCTCGTGACCGCACTTCGAGCAGATGTGCGTGCTCATATTTTCAACAATACCGAGGATTGGCACGCCGACCTTCTCGAACATCTTGAGCCCCTTGCGCGCATCGAGCAGCGCGACATCCTGCGGCGTGGTGACGATCACCGCGCCGGTCACCGGCACTTTTTGCGCCAGGGTCAATTGAACGTCGCCGGTGCCCGGCGGCAGATCGACGATCAGGTAATCAATATCCTCCCAGCGCGTGTCGTTGAGCAGTTGCTGCAACGCCTGGGTGACCATCGGCCCGCGCCAGACCATCGGCGTCTCCTGGTCGATGAGGAAGCCGATCGACATCGCCTGCAGGCCGTGTGCTCGCATCGGCAGGATGCTCTTGCCGTCGGGAGATTCGGGGCGACCACTGACGCCGAGCATCTGCGGCTGTGAGGGGCCATAGATGTCGGCATCAAGCAGGCCGACAGTCGCACCTTCGGCGGCCAGCGCCAGGGCGAGGTTCACCGCTGTGGTGGATTTGCCGACGCCGCCCTTGCCCGAGGCGACGGCGATGATATTCCTGACGCCGGGGATCAATTTGACGCCGTGCTGCACGGCGTGTGCGACGATTTTCGAACGGACGTTGACGCTGACCTTGCCGATGCCTGGCAGGCTGGCGAGCTTGTCCTGCACCTGCTTGCGGATGCTGTCAAACTGGCTTTGCGCCGGATAGCCGAGTTCGATGTCGAGAGACACATTGGCACCGTCGACCTTGAGGTTGCGCAGCGTGCGGCCGCTGACGAAATCCTTGCCGGTATTGGCATCGATGAGTTCCTTGAGGGTGGCCTGGATTTGTTGTTCGGTTATGCTCATTTCATCTCCACTGTCTTCAATAGCGGCCTGCGGAATTCTAAAAGCAGGATGTAGGTTGGGCAAAGCCCGCGCAGCCACTAAATGGATTTCAAACGCGTGAGCTGCGCCCCTTGCGAAACGACGAAACTAATAAGGACCGCAGCATTCCGCTTTGTTAGAATATCTCGTCCCGCAAAACGACCATTATCCCCGATCTCTCATGAACCAGCGTCAGATTCTCGTCACCAGCGCACTTCCCTACGCCAATGGCGCCATCCACCTCGGGCATCTGGTCGAATACATCCAGACCGACATCTGGGTGCGCTTCCAGAAGATGCGCGGCCACGAGTGCTACTACGTCTGCGCCGACGACACCCACGGTACGCCGGTGATGCTGCGCGCCGAGAAGGAGGGCATCACGCCGGAAGCGCTGGTCGCCCGGGTGCATGGCGAGCACAGCCGCGATTTTGCCGGCTTTCATGTCGCCTTCGACAATTACTACACGACGCATTCGGAAGAAACCCGCTTCTACGCCAATGACATTTATGCGAAGCTCAAGGCGGCTGGTCTGATTGATGTGCGCAGTATCGAACAACACTACGATCCGGTGAAGCAGATGTTTCTGCCGGACCGCTTCATCAAGGGCGAATGCCCGAAGTGCGGCGCGAAGGACCAGTACGGCGATGCCTGCGAAGCCTGTGGCGCCGCCTATGCACCGACCGAACTGAAGAATCCTTATTCTGCCGTTTCGGGCGCGACGCCGGTACTCAAGGAATCCGAGCACTATTTCTTTCGCCTTTCCGATCCGCGCTGCCAGGCCTTCCTGCGCAAATACACGCAGAGCGAACGGCTGCAAAGCGAGGCAGCCAACAAGATGCAGGAGTGGCTGGGTTTCGGCGACGCAGCACCCGATGACAATAAACTTTCCGACTGGGACATCTCGCGCGACGCGCCATATTTCGGTTTCGAGATTCCCGGCGACAATGGCCAACCCACGGGAAAATATTTCTACGTCTGGCTGGATGCGCCAATTGGCTACATGGGTTCGTTCAAAAATCTCTGCGCAAAAAACGGCTTGAATTTCGACGACTGGTGGGGCAAGGATTCGACGACCGAGCTGTACCATTTCATCGGCAAGGACATTCTGTATTTTCATGCGCTGTTCTGGCCGGCCGAGCTCGAACACGCTGGCTACCGCACGCCGACGAATATTTTTGCGCACGGCTTCCTCACTGTCGACGGTCTGAAGATGTCCAAGTCGCGCGGCACTTTCATTACCGCCGAAAGCTATCTGCAGCAGGGCATGAATCCGGAATGGTTGCGTTACTACTACGCCGCCAAGCTCAACGGCTCGATGGAAGACATCGATCTGAATCTGGATGATTTCGTCGCCCGCGTGAATTCGGATCTGGTGGGGAAATACATCAATATTGCCAGCCGTTGTGCGGGTTTCATCACCAAACGTTGCGCCGGACAACTTTCGCTGGCGCCAGCCGCAGGCTTGGATGCCGCTCAACCGATCGGTGCGATTGCCGCCCGTGCCGAGGAAATCGCCCGGCTTTATGAGACGCGTGATTTTTCCAGGGCCTTGCGCGAGATCATGGCGCTGGCCGATGCGGCGAACCAATTCGTCAATGACGCCAAGCCTTGGGAAATCGCCAAGGATGCGGCGCGCGATGCTGAACTTCAGCTGGTGTGCAGCATCGCCATCAATCAATTCCGTTTGCTGACGCTGTACCTCAAGCCGGTGCTGCCGAAGCTTGCCGAGCAGGTCGAGGCATTGCTCAACATTCCACCGCTGTCCTGGCGCGATGCTGCAACGTCTCTGGAGAATGGCCACCGCATCAACGACTACAAGCATCTCATGACCCGCATCGATCCAAAGCAAGTGGCGGCCCTTGTCGACGCCAACCGCGAATCGCTGGCACCGACCGCATCTGGCCCAGAGTCGACGGCGTCATCACCGCAACGTCATGCACAGCACCAGCAGCACAGCGAGAATGAAGTGCAGAAGAAGGCATCGTGGGAACCGTTCATCGGTATCGACGACTTCACAAAAATTGATTTGCGCATTGCCCGGATCGCCAATGCCGAGCATGTCGAAGGCGCGGAAAAATTGCTCAAGCTGACGCTCGACATCGGCGACGACAAACCGCGCACCGTCTTCGCCGGCATCAAGTCGGCCTACGATCCGGCGACGTTGATCGGCCGCCTGACCGTGATGGTTGCCAATCTGACCCCGCGCAAAATGAAATTCGGCCTGTCCGAAGGCATGGTGCTGGCCGCCTCCGACGTCAATGGCACGACCCCCGGACTTTTTCTGCTCTCACCCGACAGCGGCGCCCAGCCGGGCATGCGCGTGAAATGATAGAAGCATAATGTCCGGCTTGTCCGCGAATCTGTCTGAACTGCTTTCCATCGACTGGATTCTGCTGCTGATCGGCACCTGGCTGTTGATCGGACTGGCCGGATTGACCGTACTGCGCGACGTGACGGCTGTCGCACGCCTGCTCTATCCGCTCGGCGCGCTGGTCGGGATGGCGCTGGCGGTATGCGCTTTCAACGCCCTCGGCGCACCAGCCGAGATCGCCGTGCTGCCGCTGGGCCTGCCCGACCTGCCATTTCACCTGCGTCTCGATGCGCTTTCGGCGCTGTTTCTGATGCTGCTTGGCGGTACAGCAGCAGGCATTTCGATCTTCTCCGCCGGTTATCTGCGAAAAGGCGAAGGCAGCGCCGCCGGACTGCAATGTCTGCAATACCATCTATTTCTCGCCAGCATGGCGCTGGTGCTGCTGGCCGACGACGCCTATGCATTCATGGTCGCCTGGGAACTGATGGCGCTTTCATCATTTTTTCTGGTTACTTCCGACCATCGCAATCCTGAAATACGCAGTGCCGGATATCTCTATCTGCTGATCGCACATATCGGTGCCATCGCCATCCTGCTCTGCTTCGGTGTTCTGCAAGGCGCGGGTGGTCTGGCCGCCAGCAATGGCGTTGCCGACTACACCTTCGATCACATGCGCGCCATTCGGCACGATACCTTCTGGGCCAGTGCCGCCTTCGGGTTGGCGGTGCTGGGCTTTGGCGCCAAGGCAGGTCTGCTGCCGCTACACGTCTGGCTGCCCGAGGCGCATCCGGCCGCACCCTCGCCGGTATCGGCGATGATGAGCGGCGTCATGCTGAAGACCGCCATCTACGGTGTGCTGCGCGTTTCTTTCGATCTGCTGCATCATCCCTTGTGGTGGTGGGGTGTGGGACTGCTGGCGCTGGGATTGGTGACTGCGCTGTTCGGCGCCATATTCAGCGCGGTACAAAGCGACATGAAACGGCTGCTCGCCTACTCGTCGATCGAGAATATCGGCCTGCTGTTCGTCGGCATCGGTCTGACGCTGACCTTTCAGGCATTCGGCATGACCGCCCTGGCCGCCCTGGCGCTGACCGCCGTGCTCTACCATTGCCTCAATCACGCCGTCTTCAAGAGCTTGCTGTTCCTGTGCACCGGCGCGGTGCTGCACGCCACGCGTGAACGCCGGCTGGGCAAGCTGGGCGGACTGATCCATCCCATGCCCTGGGTTGCCTGGCTGGCGCTGCTCGGTGTGCTCAGCAGTGCCGGGCTGCCGCCTTTCAACGGCTTCGTCTCTGAATGGCTGCTGTTGCAGGCCTTCCTGTTCACGCCGGGTCTGCCGCATGGCTACATCAACATGCTGATTCCGGTGGCTGCTGCTGCCGTGACGCTGACTGCGGCACTGGCCGGTTATGTCATGGTTAAATTTTTTGGCATCGTGTTTCTCGGCCAGCCACGCGAGGAAACCATTTCTCGTCAGGCCAAGGATGCTGGTTGGCTGGAACGTACAGGACTCGTCTGGTTGGCAGCGCTCTGTGTATTGCTCGGATTGTTTCCGGTATTCGTCATTGAGCATCTGGATTTTGTCACCCGCACCCTGCTCGGTACCGGTGTGTATGCGGCGTCTGGTAATGTTGCAGGTAGTCATGGCTGGCTGCTGCTGGCACCGATCAGCGCCGACCGCGCCAGCTATGAACCGCTGCTGTTCCTGCTGATGATTAGCGCCATCGTCGTTGCCACAGCGGCATTTGTGCACCGCTTCTGGCATGGCAGGATGCGCCGCGGCGCCGCCTGGAACTGCGGCTTTCCGATACAAACCCCACGCATGCAGGATACGGCAGAAGGTTTTAGTCAACCGCTGCGGCAGATCTTCGAGCCGTTCTATCGATTGACGCGCGAATTGCCCACTTCGTTCGACAAGGCACCGCGCTACAGCGTCGTCGTCAGGGATCATTTTTGGTATCTGATCTACCTGCCGCTGGCGCATCTTGCCAATCTTGTTTCACGCGGCATTTCGGTGATTCAGCAGGGGCGCATCGCCATCTACCTGCTTTACAGCCTGATCACCTTGGTTGTGCTGCTGTTCCTCGTTCGTGGATAAGTCGATGAACCTGATCGCCCCAGTTCTGCTGCAGATTCTCGAACTGGCCCTGGCGCTGGTGCTGGCGCCGCTGCTGACCGGTTGGGTGAATCAGTGCCGTGCCTGGCTGCAGAACCGCAGTGCGCCGCCGCTACTGCAACCCTACCGTCAGTTTGCCAAGCTGTTCGAGAAAGAGGTGGTGCTGGCGCATAACGCCTCCAGCCTGTTCCGTGCTGCTCCCTATATCATCTTCGCCTGCATGGCATTGGCATCGATGATCGTCCCGACGCTCTCCACCGACCTACCCTTCGGGCCGGCTGCCGATGCTATCGCTCTGGTTGGTATTTTTGCTCTGGCACGTGTCTTCATTGCCCTGGCCGGCATGGATGTCGGCACCGCATTTGGTTCTCTCGGCGCGCGCCGCGAAATGTTGATTGGCTTCCTCGCCGAACCGGCGCTGCTGATGGTATTTTTTACCGCTTCACTGATTTCACAATCCACCTCGCTATCCACCATTGTGGAAACCTTCGCCAGCCGCGAGTTTGCCATCTATCCCAGCCTTGCCTTCGCCGGCGTCGCGTTCACCATGGTATCGCTGGCCGAGAATGCCCGCATCCCGGTGGACAATCCGACGACTCATCTCGAACTGACGATGATCCACGAGGCGATGATTCTGGAATACTCCGGGCGCCATCTGGCGTTCATCGAATGGGCTGCAGAACTCAAGCTGTATGTCTACTCCTGCCTCGGTCTGGCGCTGTTCTTTCCCTGGGGTGTGCCGCAGGGCGCAGATCTGTCCAATCTGCCACTGGCGCTGGCCAGCCTGTTGCCCAAGCTCGCCATCGGCGGTGCATTGCTTGCCCTCATCGAAACATTGAGCGCCAAAATGCGCATCTTCCGTGCGCCAGAATTTCTCGGCACGGCCTTCATGCTGGCGGTACTCGGCATGCTGGTGCATCTGCTGCTGGAGACCGGCAAGTGAGTGACCAATGAGCCATTACTACGGCCAGATCATCAACCTGCTCGCGGCGGTGATGTTGTTGCTGTCCTTCGCCATGCTCGGGCAGCGGCGCATTCTCTCGCTGATCAACCTGTTCATGTTGCAGGGAGCAGTGCTGTGCACCTCGACGGTGACGGTCGCGCTGGTTACCGGGCAATCGCACCTTTACTGGTCGGCGCTGCTCACCCTGCTGCTCAAGGTTCTGCTGCTACCCTGGTTACTGCACCGGCTGATCCGTCGCCTCAATGTCAAATGGGATGTCGAGACGTTGATCAATATTCCGACCACCATGCTGATCGGCATCGTGCTGGTGGTTTTCTCCTTCAATATGGCGTTGCCGATTTCACAGCTTGCCGGCACCGTCAGTCGTTCCACATTGGGCATCGCCATGGCTGTGGTGATGCTGTCTTTCCTGATGATGATTACGCGCTCCAAGGCGGTGCCGCAGGTAATCGGCTTTCTGTCGATGGAAAATGGCCTGTTCTTTGCGGCCACCTCTGCGACCTACGGCATGCCGATGGTGGTGGAACTCGGTATCGCACTTGATGTGCTGATTGGCATGGTGATTCTCGGCGTATTTTTCTTCCAGATCCGTGAACGTTTCGATTCACTCGATATCCGGCATCTGGAAAAATTGAAGGATGACTGAGATGCCCATGGATATTTTTCTGCTCCTCGGCATTCCCCTCCTCGGCGGTATTGTTTTGGCGCTGATTGGCCACTGGCCACGCGCCGCCGAAATCAATGCGCTGTTCAGCCTGTTCACGCTACTTGCGGCAGTCATGCTCACCGTCAGTGTTGTTGAGCACGGCTCGCAAGTGTTGTTCGACGAGCAGATCGCCGTCGACCCGCTGAATGTTTTTCTGGTTGCGTTGACCGCCTTCGTCGGCTTCACCACCTCTTTGTTCTCGCGCCCCTATATGCGTATAGAGCATGACGAAGGGCATCTCAGCGCGGGCAAGCTGCGTTTGTACCACAGCA
Organism: Rhodocyclaceae bacterium; assembly: GCA_035426125.1. Lineage (GTDB taxonomy): Bacteria > Pseudomonadota > Gammaproteobacteria > Burkholderiales > Rhodocyclaceae > Sterolibacterium. The sequence goes on along the minus strand of DAOLZE010000024.1, from coordinate 3,658 downwards.
TGTACCACCTGTTCATCTTCACCATGCTGCTGGCGCTGACGACCAACAACATGGGCATCCTCTGGGTGGCGATGGAAGCCGCCACACTCACCACCATGCTGCTGGTTTCACTGTATCGCACAGCAGCTTCGCTGGAAGCCGCCTGGAAATATTTCATCCTCTGTGGTGTCGGCATTGCCCAGGCGCTGTTCGGCACCATCCTGCTTTACTTCGCCGCCGAGAAACTGCTTGGCAGCGAAGGCAACGCGCTGTTGTGGACACATCTCAACGTGGTCAAGGGTGACCTCGAGCCGACCGTGATGGCACTGGCGTTTGTCTTTCTGCTGGTCGGCTATGGCACCAAGGTCGGTTTGGTGCCGCTGCACAACTGGCTACCCGATGCGCATGCTGAAGGCCCGACGCCGGTTTCCGCCGTGCTCTCCGGCCTGTTGCTCAACGTTGCGCTGTATGCCGTGGTACGTTGCAAGGTGATTGCCGATGGCGCACTGCACAGCAACCTGCCGAGCCAGTTGATGATGGGCTTCGGCCTGCTCTCGGTGGTCGTCTCCACCTTCATGCTCTCGCGACAGAGAGACATCAAACGTATGTTCGCCTACTCCTCGATCGAGCACATGGGCATCATCACCTTCGCCTTCGGCATGGGCGGCCCGGTGGCGAGCTTCGCCGGTCTGCTGCACATGACAGTGCACAGCCTGACCAAGTCGGCAATTTTCTATGCTGTCGGCCACGCCACGCAGAAATGCGGCACGCAGCTGATGGAGCATATCCGCGGCCTGCTGCAAATCAGCCCGACTGTCGGCTGGGGCATGATGCTCGGTACACTGGCGATTCTCGGCATGCCGCCGTTCGGTGTATTTACCAGCGAGTTCATGATCCTCACCACGGCCATGAAGCAGCAACCCTGGGCCACGCCGATTTTGCTGGTTTCATTGGGTGTGGCGTTTGCCACAATCTTCGGCAAGGTGCAGCCGATGGTTTTCGGCGACAGCACCGGCCGCACCCTGCCGCACAAGCCGGCGATGTTGCCGGTGTTTGTACATCTGGCACTGGTGTTGATGCTGGGTCTGTGGATTCCGCCTTATCTGGCCAACTGGTATCGCTTGGCGGCGAAGATCATCGGGTAATCCTGCCATGAAATTGCTCGATCAAGCCCTCGATTTTGAACCCTTGCCAGGTCCGCTGAAAGCATGGCGTGCGGTTGTGAACGAGGGGCAACTGCTGGCGTTTGCAAAAGCGGTGAAGCAGACCGGTGGTCGGCTCGTCAGCCTGTGGGGTAGCGATGAGCGCGACCATAACTGTGACCATAACCGCGACCATTCCCGGCAATGCGGCTTCACCCTGCACGTCGCCTTCGCTATCAGCGAAGGACTGGCGTTGCTGACCCTGGCGCTGTCGGCTGAAAATCCTGCCTACCCCGATCTCGCAGAAATATTTCCTACCGCCAACCGTTTGCAACGCGCCAATTTCGATCTGCTCGGCATCCGTGCAACAGGCGGAGACCCCCGCCCCTGGCTGCGCCACGCCAACTGGCCAGCGAACTTCTTCCCGTTACGCCGCGATGTCGATGGCTCGCAGCAGTTCGAGATACACAATGAAGAATATGCATTTGTCACTGTTGAAGGCGAGGGCGTACATGAAATCGCCGTCGGTCCGATTCATGCGGGTGCCATCGAGCCCTGCCATTTCCGCTTCTCCATCGTCGGCGAAAAAGTGCTGCGCCTGGAGCAGCGCATGGGCTGGGTACACAAAGGCATCGAAAAGCGTTTAGAGCAACTGCCGCTGGCTGCGGGCTACAAACTGGCGGGACGTGTTTCCGGCGATTCGACCGTCGCCTATGCATGGGCCTATTGCCTCGCCGCCGAGTCGCTCAGCGGCTGTACGCCGCCGCCGCGTGCCTTGTGGCTGCGCGCCCTGCTGCTGGAGCGCGAGCGCATCGCCAACCATCTCGGCGACCTCGGTTTCCTTGGCAACGATGCCGCCCTGGCTTTTGGCTTCAGCCAGTTTCTGCGTCTCAAGGAAGACTGGCTGCGCCTCTCCGGCGAATTGTTCGGCCACCGCTATTTGATGGACTGCATCGTCCCCGGTGGTGTTGCGTGTGACCTGTCCGCCGACGGCAGTACGCAGATATTTCGGCAGTGTGACGCCATTGAACGTGAAGTACACATTCTGGCCGGGATATACGAGGAGCATGCCGGTTTGCAGGATCGTTTTCTGACCACCGGACAACTCACGCCTGAACTGGCCGCCGAGTTGAGCGTCAGCGGTCTTGCCGGCCGGGCCAGCAGCCAGCCCTGGGATTTGCGCACACAGAATGCCATTGCTCCCTATGACCAGCTCGATACCCGGATTATCACGCAGCGTAATGGCGATGTCGCCGCCCGTGTTGCCGTGCGCTTCGATGAGGTTTTCGAGTCGTTGCGGTTGATCCGTTGCATCCTGACGCAAATGCCGCAGGGCGAATGCCGTGTGCCGTTGCCACCCGCTGCGGACGGCGCATTCGCCATCGGCTGGATCGAAGGCTGGCGTGGTGACGTGCTGGTGGCGCTGGAGGCCGGCGCGCAGGGTGCGATCCGCCGCTGCCACTGCCATGATCCGTCCTGGCACATCTGGCCAGCGCTTGAACACGTCATCATGGGTAATATCGTCCCGGATTTTCCGCTCATCAATAAATCCTTCAACCTGTCTTACAGCGGAGTGGATATTTAGTCACCATGCATCAACTGCTCAAGCAGATATTCGTCACCGGCAACAAGACCGAGGCAGCGCCGGAACCCGATGAGAACCTGCGCGTCATCAGCCAGCGCCTGGAGAAGGCCATGCTCGACACGCTCGGTCGTGCGCTGGTCATTCGCCATATCGACGCCGGTTCCTGCAATGGCTGCGAACTCGAAATTCACGCACTGGGCAATCCTTACTACAACCTCGAAGCGCTTGGCATTCGCTTTTCCGCCAGCCCGCGCCATGCTGATCTGCTGCTGGTGACCGGCCCGGTGGCGCAGAATATGGTCGTTGCCCTGCAACGTGCCTACGAAGCCACGCCAGAACCGAAGCTGGTTGTCGCTGTCGGTGATTGCGGTTGTCATGACGAAAGTGTTTTTGGAAAAAGCTATGCAACTTGCGGTCGCGTGTCCAACATCATTCCCGTGGATGTCGCCATACCGGGTTGTCCGCCAACGCCGCTCGCCCTGATGCAGGGAATCCTTACTGTCATCAGTGGCAAATAAGGCGGTACATTCCATGCCACAATTCGCACTGTCCACGAATGCGAAGTGTGTGTACCAATAAGCACGAAGTGAAGTCCCCCTCATGAACACTTGGAAAGCATGCAATGAATATTGAGACCTTCGACGACCTGTTGGCGTCGGCGCGCCAGCAAACTACCGCGCAACGCCTGCTGTTTGTCTTTGCCGGTTCCGAGATGCCGGAAGATGCCACAGATGAGCAACGCGCACGTTTTGAGGCGGGTTTGGGCGGCGCATTGGTGCCCATGATTGAGGTGGACAAGCTGCCGGATGAAATCAGCGGATTTGACCAGCTGATTGATGAGTCGACACAGTTTGCCCAGGGCCACGCTGCCAGTGACTGGTCGATTGTCTTTGTCGCGGCGCTGGCTGGGCAGGGTGATGTTCCACCCAGTATCGCTGATGCGGATGAGGCA
>DAOLZE010000023.1:0-17458 GCA_035426125.1 Rhodocyclaceae bacterium | reverse complement strand
TGATGTACACCATCTCTGCCGACAACAATGTCTGGGCAATCGATGCGGCGACAGGAAAAACAATCTGGCATTACGCAGCCAAGCTCGATCCTTTATCAAAAGAAGTCTTTTATGCAGCCGCAAGCCGTGGGGTTACGGTCGGCCGAGGCAAGGTGTTTATCGGCACCCTTGACGGTCGCTTTGTAGCACTCGATCAAAAATCGGGAAAAGAACTTTGGTCGACACAATTGACCGTTCTCAAGGACGAGTACGGCGCCCTCTTCTCTTCACCGCCGCAACTGGCTGGCGACGTCCTGTTCGGCGGCACCACTGGCGGTGACCAGCCGATCCTCGGCAAGATTTTCGCCGTCAATGCCGATACCGGCAAACGGGTGTGGACTTTCGAGATTCCGAAGGACGACCCGAAAAGCTGGCCGGGTGACAGTCGCAAGAAAGGCGGCGGTAGCGCCTGGATGCCAGGCACCTATGATCCGCGAAGCGACACGATCTACATTGGCACTAGCAACGCTTCACCCGACTACTACCGCGACGAACGCATGGGCAACAATCTGTACACATCGACGCTGCTGGCCCTCAACCCAAAGACCGGCAAGATCAAGTGGCACCGTCAGGAAATCCCGAATGATGCGTGGGACTTCGACTCGGCTTACGAGGCACTGATGGTCCCGCACAACGGTAAGGATGTTCTGGTTCATCTCAACAAGAGCGGTTTTGTCTTCGTTATGGACAAAGACAATGGCAAGCTGGAAAACGTCTGGCAGTATGTCGAGAACCAGAACTGGACGACCGGCATTGATCCGAAGACTGGTGCGATCGGCAATCCGAACTATCCAGAGGTTGGCAAGCAGAAGCTGTTCTGTCCGAACCTTCTCGGTGCACGCAGCTGGAATCACGGCGCCTACAACCCGAACACGAAGCTTTGGTACTCGCATGGCATGGAGGTTTGCAACACGGTGACCGGCGCCAAACAGGAAGAAGTCGCGTCGATCAGCGGCCTCTCGCTCGGTCTTTCGGAAATTACCCTGGTCAACCCGCCGGGCAAGAAGGGTGACGGCTACCTCGCCGCCTTCGAGCCGATTTCCGGCAAAGTCAAGTGGAAGAAGCGCTTTGACCTGCCGCCGATGAGTAGCGTGCTGACCACCGGCAGCGGCTTGGTCTTCACCGGAGACATGCGCGGCAATCTATACGCCTTCGATGCTGACAATGGCAACGAGCTCTGGACCTTTGCGGCTGGTTCAGGGTCTCGCGGCGGCCCCGTCAGCTATGCGGTGAATGGCAAGCAATACATTGCAATTCCGACCGGCCTCGGCTCGCACGCGCCCGGTTTCCTGGCTGGCGCTTTCCCGGAAATCAAGAATCTGCCCGGTGGTGCGGCTTTAATCGGATTTACGTTGGAGTAAATAAAGGACTCATTCCCTGAGCTTTGTCCGGGGGAGGCCGTGCGGTCTCTCCCGGTTTTTTTCCATATCGAGGTAACAAATAATGGATCGATTTTCTAAAATCTTTTTGATCTTTCTCTCAGCCCTTCTATCCGCTTCTCTATCAGTACAGGCAGCAGCGCCCCCGTCGGTTTCTGCAGAAAAAGATGCCACGACACCCAACGAATACGGTCCTCCACCGTTCAATCTTGAAGATGAAGCCCGCATCGCTGCAGGCAAGACTCGCTTTGGCGCCAACTGCGCCGCCTATTGTCACGGCAACGAAGGTAGCGGGGGCAAAGTTGCGGCCTTCAAGGGACGAAAAGACCTCAAACCAGAAGAGCTATTTAAAGTTATCACCCACGGGCGGCGTGGCGCCGACATTATGCCGGCCTGGGGTAATGGTTTCTCTGCAGAGAAGCGCTGGGAACTGGTTGCCTACATCATGTATCTGTCAGCGCAATCTCCTGACAAATGATTTGGCTGCTTGGACGGCACTATCGTTGCGGTAGTCCGTTCTGATCATTGCAACTTGACTATCAGTAAAGTTTCCAGAGCAACATTTGCGCTCGTATGATAAAGGTCATAGACTTAAATTCGGGTTTTGGGCGGCCCAGCAACGCCTCAGAAAAAAGTAAAAGTTTGTGCAGGAAGCCACTGAGAGCTTCTCTTGTCAAAAAGACAGACTATAAAACTCAGCCTCTCAGAGGAGACAATGGAAATGAATACTCAGACCCAACATATCAACGAGGTTATCGAGCGAACTTCGCGTCATGTCAAAGGAGTCGCCGACGACGACATTATTACCCGCTCGTGGACGCGCTGCGTCACCGACCACGGCCTGGATCCCTCCCACACTCAGCCAGCACGCGTCCTGGAGGCAGCAGGCCTGCGCGAACACCAGGAACAACTCGAGTCGTTTTTGCGAGTTGCCCGTGCCGGCATGGAGCAGTTGTATAAAAGAGTTTCGCCGCTTGGCTACGTGTTATTACTGACCGATGCCCAAGGTGTCGCCGTTGACTACATTGGCAATGACCAATGGGATCGTGAGCTCAAGCATTCCGGACTTTGCCTCGGTGCTGACTGGAAGGAGCCGCACTCCGGCACCAGCGGCGTTGGCACATGTATTGTCGAGCGGGTGCCGATTACCTGTCACCAGACAGATCATTTCGACGCAACGCACATCAACCTGACCTGCACTGCTGCCCCGCTGTTCGACCCGACCGGCGAGTTTATCGGTGTCCTCGACATTTCGGCACTCACCTCTCCCTCCGAAAAGACCAGCCAGCACCTTGCTGGCCACATGACCACAATGTTCGCTCAGTTGGTTGAGGATGCGAACTTTGTTCGCTACTTCAGCAATAGATGGTTGCTTCGCCTCAGCGTGGACTGGGCGCTGGTCGATATTAGCGGCAATTGCATGCTTGCCTTTGATGACGATGGAGTGATCGTTGGCGCCAACAGCGTCGCCCGGCGAATTCTACTGGCCATCTCCGCCGATGGTTCATTTGTGCCGGTAGTTGGTCATCAGCTTTCTGATGTCTTCAAGGGGACGATGGATGAGATCTGGAAAATTGCCCGATCTGCCTCAAGCAGTGACCGTGCGGTGCTTAGCACGCACCGACTTGAGCTATTTTATGCTGCGGCAAGGCCCCCTCGCCACCCGCCAGGTCGTAGTACGGGCGGTGATCAGCGTGTTCTCGAAACCGTACAGGCAGCCTGTCCAGCACTTGATCGTCTTGCCGGCAATGACAGCCAGATGCAGCGCCTTATTGACCAATCCAAGCGACTGGTCAATAAGAGAGTCAATATTCTTTTGCATGGTGAAACGGGCACTGGCAAGGAAGTCGTCGCTCGGGCATTGCATGATTCGAGCAGTCGTTCAACGAAATCTTTTATCGCTGTAAACTGCGCCTCGATCCCGGAATCGCTGATCGAAAGCGAACTGTTCGGCTATGTTGCGGGCAGTTTCACGGGCGGGCGTAGCAAGGGAGCCAAAGGTCTGATTCAGCAGTCAGATGGTGGCACCCTCTTCCTTGACGAAATTGGCGATATGCCGCTGCATTTGCAGACCCGCCTTTTGCGAGTGCTATCTGAACATGAGGTCATGCCGCTTGGCGCCGAAAAACCAGTGCCGGTGGAGCTATCAGTTGTTGCAGCCTCGCACCGCGACTTGCGCCGCCTTATTGCCGACGGTGTCTTTCGCGAGGATCTTTATTACCGGCTTTGCGGCGCAGCGCTCCATCTGCCACCGCTGCGACTACGCTCGGACAAAACCTTTGTTATTGCCCGTGTGTTGAAACAGGAGTGTGAGCAAATGGGTATTGATGCTCAATTTGATGATGCGGCGCTCGACCTCTTGCTGAATTTTTCATGGCCAGGAAATATCCGTCAATTACGTAACGTTATCCGCTTTTCCCTGGCTGTCTGCGACAACGGCTATATCGAAACTGCCCATTTGCCGCAAGAGCTCTATGACGAGAACGAACGCGATCTTTTTGAGCGAAAACTGCCGATGGCTGTAACACCATTGCCGAATGAGAATTGCGATGTGGTTGTCTCGGAAGCAGGAACACTGAGTGCGGTACTGCGCAAGCATCATTGGAATATCACTGCCGTTTCGCAAGAACTTGGCATCTGTCGAGCTACGGTGTATCGCCAGATGAAACGATTCAACATCATTTCGCCGACACATCAATAGATGGCATCTGGTCAGCGCCTTGGACGGATTGCCATTGAAGCACCTGATACTTCGCGCTGATCAGCCGTTTATTGGCAATCCGTTATCAATGAGTCGCATTGAAAATCATGTGGAAAGTTTTCTCCCCAACGCCTTCTGCACAGACTCCACCTTGCCATTCAACCTTTCTTCGGTACCCGCTCGATAGTCAATTTTGATACTGGTGCTGATCCGGTCACAGTCTGTACTCATTACCTCAAAGCACTTTGTGACGACAGCCATCACCTCTGCCCACTCACCCTCAATAATTGTACCCATCGGCGTCAATTGGTAAGGCAGACCGGATCTGTCGATGATGTCAAGGGAGCGGGCGACAAAGGGGCTTACGCTCTCCCCTTTGCTCATTGGAAACATTGCAAATTCAAGTAACAACATGAAAACCTCCTGTTGGGCATTGTCGGGAAAATGCGGCGACAATTTGCCGCCTTAATTCGGTTGTGAGACTGCTTGGGATATCCCTGCCTGGGTGTGCATCGCACCAGGCTTGAGAAACGCTGGTAAGTGCGTTCATTTCATAGTGTTTGCCGCTACCGAGTGCTGTCTCGAAACGGTTAGCTTCCGCAGTAAGCGTTGCGGGGTCTGCATCAACCACTAACAGAGCATGGGCCAGCACCGCATGTCGTCCCCCAGCGTGACGCCAGTATTGAGCTGTGCCCGCAATTTTTCGAGCGGTCTTATCGTTAGGCCCGATGACGGCGAGATTAAAACGTCCGTCACAAAAAGAGCCTGAAACCGCGCGAGCCGTTGCTTTGACACCCAGGCCGGCCAATGCACCAGCAAGCAACTCACAGAGATCGGTATAAACGCTTTCAGCAAGGTCTCCAGGTGGTCCATCGCAGGGTCTGGCCAAACTCAAGTTAAGAATTCCCGGCCCTTGCGGAACCACGCCACCGCCTGAACGGCGAAATCTTACTGGCCACCCGCGCGCGGCCGAATCGGCGCAGGCCGCCATCAGATTCGCGTGGCGCTGATATGACATTGGTGCAACCAGGCCTTGTTTGCCAATCCACAATGCTGCGGTCGACTTCCCACTGAGGGCGAATTCGAGCCAGTCCAGCTCGAGCTCGCCCTCAATTGGCTCGAGCGGGGACAAGACCTGCGTCCAGGAAGAATGGACGCAGGTCTTGCTCAGATCGACGTTTGTCGGCTCTTCAGCCACCGACATGACGGATGATAAGACGGTTGACATCATTGGCACGCTCCATTTGAGCCATGTGTCCAGCACCATCAAATATTTCGACAATGGCGCCAGACGGAGCGTTTGAAGCATGCTCGACTGAAATGATCTGGTCATCGCGCCCCCAGATCACCAGTACAGGACGATCGGCGGTGCTGCCAAGCTTCAGGCCAGGTTGCTCACTTTGCTTCCCCCCGCCAAACAGGGCACTGCCTAGCTCGCTCAGTAATTCGCTGACCCCATCCAGGCGTTTGTATTTAAGAACGTCGTCAACCAACTGCCGGCTAACAAGACTCGGGTCGGCGAACAGTAGCTCAAGGATGGGCTTAAGCTCACGTCTCGACGAAGCACTTGCAAAACCGTCCGTATAGCCACTATTGATATCCGAGCCAAAGCCTGCGCTGCCGATCAGCGTTAACGAGGCAACCCGCTTGGGCGCATCAAGAGAGAGTTGGGTCGCAATTGCAGCGCCCATTGAGTGACCAACCAGATGCGCCCGCTCAACAGCAATGGCATCCATGAATTTGGAAATAAAGCCGGCAAGTGCAGTGATGCTGGCGCCAGGCAGCTTGATATCCGACTGACCATGCCCTGGCAGGTCGAGCGCAATTACCGGGTTCTTTTCACCAACGGCATCGATATTGAAGAGCCAGTTATCCAGGTCGCCACCATAGCCATGAATGAACAGCACGGGCGTACCCTCGGCGGCCCCCTTTCGCGCGTAGCGCACGCGGATGCCATCAACCTCGATGAAAAGATAGGCTGGCCCAGCATCTTCTCCTTCTTCATCGATTACCGGCATGACATAACTGGCGATGTAGGCATAAATTTCAGCATCGCTGACGTCATCGCCCGCCAATACTCCAAGTAGCGCCTTCACCGGCAAAAGTTCGCCTTCATCCGCAACACGGCGGCGAAGCAGCCCCGGGTCGGGTGCTTCGACGGCATTGGCGATTTTGTCCGTTTCGACCTCGAGAATCGGCATGCCAACCGAAATCTCTGTCCCCTCCTCCACAAGCCAGGAGGTGACGGTACCTTCTTTCATCGACAGGCCCCACTTGGGCATGACGATTGGTGTAATACCTGACATTACTTGGCTCCCTTCATCGTCTTGCGTACCGCATTGGCAATCTGATCTGCACTGGGGATGTATAGATCCTCAAGCGTTGGCGAGAATGGAACAGGAACGTGAGGCGGCGCCACCATTTCGATCTGTGCTTTCAGCGCGCCAAAGGCATGCATCGCAACCTGTGCGGAAATATCCGTGGCGATATTGCAGCGCGGACTTGCTTCATCGACACAGACCAGGCGACCGGTTTTAGTCACGCTATCAAGGACGGTATCCATATCCAGCGGAGAAAGCGTGCGCAAGTCCACAATCTCGACTTCGATACCTTCTTTGGCGAGCTTCGCTGCGGCTTCAAGTGAGCGATGCACCATCAGACCGTAAGTGACGATCGTGCAATGTTTTCCGTCACGCGAAATACTGGCCTCGCCGAATGGGATCGTATACGGACCTTCCGGCACCTCACATTCGTGTGCATACAGGTTTTTGTGTTCACAAAAAATGACTGGATCGTTGTCACGGATCGACTGGAGCAGTAAACCTTTGGTGTCGTAGGCATTGCTCGGACAAACAACTTTCAAGCCCGGGATGTGCGTGAACAGCGGGGTCAGCATCTGGCTGTGCTGAGCCGCAGCGCGGAAACCTGCGCCGACCATTGCCCGGATAACGACCGGCGTCTCGGCCTTGCCACCAAACATGTAACGGAACTTCGCAGCCTGGTTGAATATCTGGTCGAAGCAGACGCCCATGAAGTCGATAAACATAAGCTCTGCAACCGGCCGCATGCCACATGCTGCTGCGCCAATAGCTGCGCCGATGTAGGCGCTTTCCGATAGCGGTGCGTCGATTACGCGGTCGCCATACTTGCCGTAGAGTCCTTTGGTGACACCTAGCACCCCACCCCAGGCATCCATTTCACCTTGGCCGCCAGTACCGCCGACAATATCTTCGCCCAAGCAGATCACCGTTGGATCGGCCTTCATGGCTTGGTCAAGCGCTTCGTTGACCGCCTGCTTCATGCTGATTTTTCGTGCCATTTCAATCTCCTGATTTGTCTTGTTTATTCGTTTCAATAATTGACGTAGACGTCACTGGTCAGGTCGGCAAGAGTCGGCTGCGGTGCGGCCTTGGCTTCCTTGACAGCGGTTTCGATCAGATCGATTACCTCTTGATCGATTGCCGCGAGTTCATCAGCAGTCACAACTCCGGCATTTTTTAGCTGCGCCGTGAGAATCTTGATGCAGTCATAGTTTTCACGAATATTTTCGAGTTCACCGGGGGCGCGATAGGTCTGTGCATCGCCTTCAAAGTGGCCATAGAAACGGACCATCTTGCATTCAAGAAGCGCCGGGCCACCACCTTGCCGGGCGCGCTTGATTATTTCTCCGGCCGCTTCGTAGACTGCGAATAGATCGGTGCCGTCGATACTTACACCTGGCATGCCAAAACCAGCCGCACGATCAACAAAGCTTTCGACAGCGGTTCCGTAGTCGCGTGAAGTTGCTTCTGCGTAGCCGTTGTTCTCAACGACAAAGATCACAGGAAGATTCCATACAGCAGCAAGATTCATGCTTTCCAGGAAGGTGCCCTGATTGCATGCACCATCGCCGGTGAATGTAATACCCACTTCGCCTTTGCCACGGAATTTGGCGGCAAGTGCGGCACCACAGATCAATGGCGCTCCGGCCCCAAGAATGCCGTTGGCGCCCATCATTCCCTTACTCAAATCAGCAATATGCATCGAGCCGCCTTTGCCGTTGCAGGAACCACCTTTTCGGCCGTAGATCTCCTTCATCATGCCGATAACATCAACACCTTTGGCAATGCAGTGACCATGGCCCCGGTGCGTACTGGCGATTCGGTCACCATCACCAAGGTGGAACATGATTCCAGTAGCTGTAGCTTCTTCGCCGGCATAAAGGTGTACGAAGCCCGGGATGTCACCGCGACCGAAGTCGATATGCAGTCGCTCCTCAAACTCTCGAATTGTGCGCATCTTTCTGTAGGCCGCGAGTATTTCGTCGCGCGACATAGGGAACGGATTGTTGTCTGCCATGATGGATGTCTCCTTTTATTGGCGTGGTGATGTATGGCGGAATAGGCCCTCACATGCGGCAATCCGCATGCATTTGGCAATATCCACCGTCGGAAAGGCGTTTTCGCGCAGCGTGACGCTGACTCGCTGGCCGGCATCAAACGGGAGTTCTCGCTCACCGTCCAAGGCAACAACGCCTGCGGCAAGCGGCACAATGAATCCATGATCAGCGGGCATCGACTGCCAGTCAGCTATGCCAACATCGCAGATCATTCCAGGTGCGATCGGAACATCCAGATGCAGACAGTCTTGCTCCGGATCATTGCTGAGCGTGATTGCCAGCCCGCCGGCATCGGTTCTGGCGAGCGGCTCTAGCAAGCCACCAATCGCTGCCATGCCGATTACTTCGGGGTCTGCAAAGGTCAAATAGACGGCATGAAGACTCTTCGTCTTCCAGAGCGCGCGTGCGCCAATAAACCGATCAGACGAAATGACGGCATCGACAATTGCGATGTCGCGTTGAAGACCGTCATCGATTGAAATCTCGAGCACTTTGTTTGCCGCTAGCGCTTGCTCAACACTGAGCTTCCTTTGGGCATAAAGACCTACGGCCATTGCCGCCACGGTGGGTTCGCGCATTTCTGGGAAAGCGTTGTTTGTTCCACTCGAAAGACCAGCGACCGGCACTGCCGGCTTCCCTTGGCGAACACCGTCAATCAGTTCACGGACAACTGCGCGATGCGTGCCATCACCGCCAAGAACAATGATTGCGCTGACATTGGCTTCCTGCATGTAGCGAGCAGCCAAGAAAGTGTCATCAACCGTCGATGTCACGTTCATGGGGACAAATTCAACCTCCGGGAAGGTGTGCTGAAGGTTGCGCTCCCGGCTCAGGCTACGAAGCAGCATCGAACTGATGCCGGATTTGTCAGGCATCATAATTACGCGATCGACACCGCAGGCCGCAAGCGTAGACAGAATCCGCAGCACGATACTGACCCGCTCGGATGTCTGAAGATTGCTGGCATTTGCGATGATGCGGCGAATGTCGCGCGCTGAGACCGGATTCGCGATGATGCCAACACAAGATGTTCTGGGTGATTGCTTAACCGACATTGCTTCTGCTCTCCTTGGTTGAGCGAATCATTGCAATGACCATGCCAGAGCGATCACTAGCCACAATTGCGCCGAAAACCATGAATCCGGAGAGCCAACCCGGCCAATTCAATGCCTTTCGCATGCGACACAGCGACAGGTGTAACACCTGAGATGCGACATTTGCTTAGACGATTGATTCAATTAGCAGTCGCTTCACACCCACTGCCAGGCGGCTCTCTCGGCAGATAGCCATGGCATGGGAATTGCGACGCCGATGGCTGACGTATTGCCTGATAGCCATACGTTCTTCCATTTCCTTACCATTGGAGAAAAATATTTTGTTTCGTATAAACGGTAGACATTTTTTCCTGGCTACGACGCTGTTAATGAGCAGCGCCATGGCCCAGGCCAATGCTTCGCCAGTTGTCCTCATTGCCGACATCGCCCGCGTGATGATCAGGACATGTACCGCCAAAGCCAGCGAAAAAGGCTGGAAGATGAATATCGCGGTGGTCGATAACGGAGCCAATCTAATTGCATTTGAGCGGATGGACCGTGCATTCCTGGGAAGCGGCGAGATAGCGCTCAGTAAAGCTCAAACCTCGGCAAAGTTTCCCTTTCCAACACGCCTTGTTGAGGAGTTGGTTTACGGAAAAGGCGCCAAACCGGCGGTTGTTCCCGGTTTGGCTCATGTCAAAGGCATCATTGCTTTCGCCGGGGGCCTCCCCGTAATGAATGGTTCGATGCATCTGGGTGGCATTGGCGTAAGCGGTGGAACGGCAGATGAAGATGAGATCTGCGCTCAAGCCGCCCTTGATGCTGTGAAAAATCAACTCAACGGCACGGGTGGGTAATGACTGATCAAAAAATCTCAAAACCACAGTTGGTTGATCTGGATGTGGATGTCCTGATCATTGGTGGTGGCCCCGGCGGCTACACCGCTGCCTTTCGTGCAGCAGATCTTGGTTGCAATGTCACCCTGCTTGATTCGAGAGCCACCCTCGGTGGCGTCTGTCTCAATGTTGGCTGCATTCCATCAAAGACCCTGCTCCATGCAGCCAAAGTGATTGCTGATGCTCAATCGATGAATAATCATGGCATACGCTTTGGTGCTCCTGAAGTTGATCTCGCGGGATTGCGAGATCACAAGGAGAAAATCATCGGAAAACTGACCCGCGGACTATCTGGTCTTGCTCGCCAGCGAAAAGTTACGGTCCTTCAAGGAACAGCAAGCTTCAGTTCACCGCGCTCGGTGACCATAATTGGCGAAAAATCCAATTGCGAGATCCGCTTTTCTCATTGCATCGTCGCCGCAGGGTCCTCGCCGGCCTCTGTTCCTAGCCTTCCCTATGACGATCCACGAATAATCGATTCGACCGGCGCGCTGGCCTTGACGGATGTGCCAAAACGGATGCTGGTGATGGGCGGAGGCATCATCGGGCTGGAAATGGCGACGGTTTACGAAGCACTCGGCAGCCGTATCAGCATCGTCGAAATGTCAGAGGGACTGATCCCTGGTGCTGACCGTGATCTCGTTGCCGTGTTGCAGGGGCGCCTGGCGAAACGCTGTGAAGCGATCATGCTCGGCACTCGGGTTTCGCGCATTGAGGCGCTGCCAGAAGGTCTGCTGGTTCACTTCACTGGCCTCCAGGCACCCTCCCAACCAGAACTATATGATCGGGTATTGTCCGCCGTTGGGCGCCAGCCAAACGGTAAACGACTGTGTGCGGAGATGGCCGGCTTGCAAGTCGATGAACGGGGGTTTATTCCGGTTGATGATCGCTGTCGTACCAATGTGCCGAATATTTTCGCTATCGGCGATATTGTTGGTGGTCCGATGCTTGCGCATAAAGCAACGCACGAAGGACGAGTGGCGGCCGAAACGATCGCCGGTCATGACGTACGTTTTGCACCGAAGAGCATTCCAAACATCGCTTATACGGATCCTGAGATCGCCTGGGCTGGCTTGAACGAAACCGAAGCTGACGCTCGTGGGATTGCCTATGAAAAAGGGGTGTTTCCCTGGGCAGCATCTGGTCGGGCGCTTGCAAACGGACGAACCGACGGATTGACCAAGCTATTGGTCGACCCTGTGACCAAAAAGTTGCTTGGCGCCGGTATCGTTGGCGTGAATGCGGGAGAGCTTCTGGCAGAAGCGGTACTGGCACTGGAAACCGGTGCTGATATCCATTCCCTGATGCACGCCATCCATGCTCATCCAACGCTCTCGGAGTCGATGGCTCTAGCCGCCGAGATCATCGATGGATCAATCACCGATCTGTTCATGCCGAAAGCTCGAACGGCCGTTTAGCAAGGCGACTGGTGCAAACAAGATGAAGGTGGTCATCCTCGGAGCCGGATTGCTGGGTGTTGCTTCGGCCTGGTACCTAGCAGAGGATGGCCACGAGGTGACGGTACTCGATCGGCAAGCGGAAGCTGGCATGGAGACCAGCTTCGCCAATGGTGGCCAGATATCGAGCTGCCATGCTGCCCCCTGGGCCAACCCAAGTGCGCCATGGCAGATTGCTAAATGGCTCCGGCGAGAAGACTCCCCGCTACTCTGGCGGCTCCGCGCCGATCCGGCGCAGTGGGCGTGGGGAATGCGATTTCTGGTTGAATGCTCTGCCGCCAGGGCGCGCCAAAACACCATTGATATTTTGCGTCTTGCGCTTTACAGCCGGGAAAAGCTGGGTACGTTGCGACAGCAACTCGACCTTGAATACGATCAGCTGAAGCGCGGCATACTGCATTTTTATACGGATGAGCGAGAGTTCCTGCTGGCGACCTCCCAAGCAGCATTGATGCGAGAGTTTGGCTGTGAACGGGTCACGAAAGAAGCCGAGGAATGCCTGGCGCTCGAGCCAGCACTCAAGACCACAACGGTGCCAATTGTTGGCGGCACCTACACCGCCGAGGATGAATCCGGGGATGCCCACAAGTTTACCCAAGCGCTTGCTCAGCGTTGCAAGCAAGCCGGAGTCTCTTTTCTCTTTGGCGAGGCGATCGATGCGCTTGGCGAAAAAAGCGATCGAATCGCCAACGTGCGTCTCGCAAATGGTACGACACTTACCGGCGATGCGTTTGTGGTTGCTCTCGGAAGCTGGTCCCCGCTTTTGCTCAAATCGGCGGGCGTAACCATTCCGGTCTATCCCGCAAAGGGCTATTCCGTCACAGTGCCGCTGGACGCAGACAGCATCGCCCCGACCATCAGCCTCACGGACGACAGCCACAAAATTGTCATTTCCCGCCTCGCCAATCGTTTACGCGTAGCCGGTACCGCAGAGTTTGCTGGCTATGACAGGTCAATTAATGCTGTCCGTTGCAACGCAATCTTGCGTCGCCTCAGAGCGGTTTTTCCAGGAGTCGTGCATGGCGACAGGTTCGATGTGTGGGCGGGTCTGCGACCAGCAACGCCAAGCAACGTACCTTTCGTGGGCAAAGCGAAGTTTGACAACTTGTTTCTCAACACGGGCCACGGCACGCTCGGGTGGACGATGGCCTGTGGTTCAGGGCAGCTAATAGCTGACCTAATCGCTGGCCGAGCCCCGGACGTGGATCCTGCTCCGTATGCCTTCTGATCATTGATTTTGGCGAACCGAATCTCTGCAGAGGTTCAAGAGACTCTCAACTTCAAGGCTGCGGTCAGTGCTTCTCGTGGAATAAAAACTCCATTCCGAGAAACCTTTTCAGGTATTAGCACTCCGATGCAGCGAGTGCTAAAATAAAATTGATACTTGAAGGAGAACATTACGCAATGACCCAAGCCTTAACGCTTCACTTCCCCTCGGCAGTTGGCAACATTGATGCCTATATTCAGGCAGCGAATCGTTACCCGATGCTCTCCGAGGCTGAGGAGATCGGGCTGGCCGAGCGTTTCCACAATGAGGGTGATGTGGAAGCGGCGCGACAGCTTGTGCTTTCTCATCTTCGTCTGGTGATCTCCATCGCCCGCGGTTATCTGGGTTATGGCCTGCCGCATGCCGACCTGATTCAGGAAGGCAATATCGGTCTGATGAAGGCGGTTAAACGTTTTGATTCCGGGCGCGGCGTTCGTCTGGTGTCTTTTGCCATGCACTGGATCAAGGCCGAGATTCACGAATACATTCTGAAGAACTGGCGTCTGGTCAAAGTGGCCACCACCAAGGCACAGCGCAAACTATTCTTCAATTTGCGCAGCCTGAAGAATGGCTATGAAGGTGTTGATACGCTGTCCGGTACGCAGGCCAACGAAGTGGCGGCACGTCTTGGTGTCAAGCAGGCCGAGGTGATCGAGATGGAAACCCGTCTCACCGGCCGCGATCTGGCGCTGGAAGGCAATCCGGATGACAGCGATGAGGCGTTTGCGCCGATCGACTATCTGGCCGACTCGCGTTACGAACCAACCCGTGTGCTGGAAAACAAATCCATCGCTCACCTGCAAGGCGAGGGTTTGCATGAGGCACTGAATACGCTGGACCCACGCAGTCGCCGCATCATCGAAACCCGCTGGTTGCACGAAGACGGAGAAGCGGCAACCCTGCATGAGCTCGCCGCCGAATTCAGCGTCTCGGCCGAACGGATTCGTCAGATTGAAGTCAAAGCGCTGCAAAAGATGCGCAGCGTGTTGCTTGCCGCCTGAAAGCTCAGGCCCGTAAAAACGAGAAGGGGAGCCTCCGCTCCCCTTTTTTATTGCGCTGAATCCATTCAGTTCCTCTTGCCAGCACTCGCTTTTTCGACATTGCCTTCTGCGATGTCGCCCTTGAAGCTGTTTTCAACCAGCGGTGGCGCATCCACCTGCGGCACGTGGCATTGCACACAGTTGTGGCGCAATGCCGAGGTACCGGCCATCTTCTTGCCATCGCGATCAAGGAAATGGCTGTCGCCAATCTTGGGCGCGTTTTTCTTCTTGTAAACGTCAGGCCCGTGACAAGTCAGGCACTGGTTTTCTTCCAGCGTAATTTCATCGAAGTTCTCGACGGCATGCGGAATGATCGGCGGCTGGTCGCGATAGGTGCGCGCCACCTTCGTCTGCCTACCCGGTTTGCCACCAAGGTATTTTTTGGCCTCCGGCGCCTGGTCGACCGCAGTAACCTCTGCCCCCCGCATCGGTTGCGGAGAATCCTGAGCATGCCCAGGCGCAGCGAGCGCCCAACAGGCGGCGGAAGCCAGAATGACGAATGTCGTCTTGAGAACTTGTTGCATGATGGGCGCTCCTCCTCTAGAACTCGATAATCACTTCGACTCGGTCTGCACCCTGACCAGCGGTGCAGTGGAAGCCGGGTTATTGAAACGTAAGGTGTAGGTGAATACGTCTTTCGAGCAAACATCGATGCACCGACCGCAATTGGTGCAATTGGGCGCCAGAATGACCGGGCCGATACCCTTCGCTTCACCCTTCAGGGCCGGCCGAATGACCTGAGGCTCGGGGCAAACCTCGAAACAATCCATGCAGTCGTTGCAGGCAGCACGTTTCGGGGCTGAAATACGCACCGGACTCCAGCGCCCGACCAGACCGTAAAAAGCACCGACCGGACAAAGTCGACCACACCAGCCACGCGTCATCACGAACAGATCGAACAGGAAAATGGCGATGACTACGGTCCACGCCGTTCCCAGGCCAAAAATCAGGCCGCGGTGCAACATCGAAATCGGGTTGATCAATTCCCAGAGCACGACACCGGTGAGTGCCGAGCCAATCAGGGTCATGGCGAGTATCCAGTAGCGGGTGTTACGTGACAGGCTGCTGGCGCCCTTGATACCGAGACGGTCACGCAGCCAGCCAGCCAGATCGGTCACCACGTTAACCGGGCAAACCCAACTGCAATAGACCCGGCCACCAACCAGCAGGTAGAAGGCCAGAACAATCGCCACGCCAATCAAGCCGAGCGTTTCCGGCACATGGCCAGCGGCCAATGATTGCAGGGCGACGAAGGGATCAGTCAGCGGCAGGACGCCTAGCGTATAGCTGTAATTGAGGTTGCCCTTGACGAACCAGATACCAGCCAGGGGGCCGAGCAAAAACAAGCCGAGAATGCCGAACTGCGAGATACGGCGCAGGATCAGCCACTTGTGGGCGCGCAGCCAGCCTTTCTCTTCGACGGCTTCGGCGCCGACCCGTTTCTGGTGGGCAATCTGACTCATGGCTTGCCCCCCAGCCCCGGCGGGAAGCGGGGAATCGCGCCAGCCTCGCTACCCGGCATGCCGCGTGCGGATTCTGTATGACCACTGGCCGGGTCGTAGTGCCCGGGCAATACGGCGCCCTCCGGCAGACGGTCGGGCAGGTCCTGCATTTTCGATTCGTCGATCAGCGAATGCCCGGCTTTCTTCTGCTCATCCCAGCCAACCCGATAATGCTTGCCGAGTTCGCCCTTGGCCAGCTTGGGTGGCAGGACACGAATGGCCGCCTCTTCAAGAACGCAGGATTTTTCACACTTGCCGCAGCCGGTGCAATGCTCGGAATGCACGGTGGGCAGGAACATGGCATGGCGCCCGGTGCGAGTGTTCGGCACCATATCGAGAGTGATTGCCTGGTCGATCACCGGGCAAACGCGATAGCAGACATCGCAGCGCAGGCCGAGGAAATTGAGGCAGGTTTCGTGGTCGATCAGTACCGCGATGCCCATCTTTGCCTTGTTGATATCGACCAGTGCGTGGTCGAGGGCCTTGGTCGGGCAGGCTTTGACACAGGGAATGTCTTCACACATCTCGCACGGGATGTTACGTGCATTGAAGAATGGCGTGCCGGTGGCGACCGGCGTTTCCGGTTTGGCGAGTTCCAGAGTGTTGTAAGGGCAGTCGCGCACACACAGGCCGCAGCGGATGCAGGCGCCGAGAAAGTCATCTTCCGGCAGTGCGCCGGGTGGGCGCAGCGCCAGCGCCGGCAAGGCTTTTGATTGTTTGGCATAAAGCCCGAGGCCAAGCCCGAGCATGCCGACCCCGCAGGCCATTTTGGCGGAATCAAAAATAAATTGGCGGCGGGCTGCGCCGCTTTTGGGTGACTTGCTATTCATCGGTTTCATCTCAATTCAGATCAGCCGCCGGGTGGGGCTGTCGCCCCACCCTTATTCGGCACTCCCTGATTTGCCTTATTCCTTAATCACGGTTCAGGCCTTGACCACCTTGCAGGCGCATTTTTTGTAGTCGGTCTCTTTTGAAATCGGGCAGGTGGCATCCAGTGTCAGTTTATTAACCAGCCGATGTTCGTCGAAAAACGGCACGAAGACCAGTCCGAGCGGCGGCTTGTTCCGGCCCCGGGTTTCAACCCGCAACTGGATTTCACCACGTCGGGTCGATACCTTGACCACGTCGTTACGTACCAGGCTGCGCTTTTTGGCATCTTCCGGATGCATGAAAATGACGGCATCCGGCATGGCCTTGTAAAGCTCAGGCACCCGGCGGGTCATCGAACCGGTGTGCCAGTGCTCCAGCACGCGGCCGGTACATAGCCAGAGGTCGAAATCGGCATCCGGCATTTCGGCAGCCGGCTGGTAAGGCAGACCATAAACAATGGCCTTGCCATCCGGATAGCCATAGAAACGCATACTCTCGCCCTTCGGCACGTAGGTGTCATAACCCTCACGGAAACGCCACAGCGTTTCTTTCTCGTCCACCACCGGCCAGCGCAAACCACGCGCCTTGTGATAGGTGTCGAATTTGGCCAGGTCGTGCGCCTTGCCGCGACCAAAAGTGGCGTACTCCTCAAACAGACCCTTCTGCACGTAATAACCAAAAGCCAGCGATTCGTCGTTGGTGTAGCCCTTGATGCCGTGCTCGTTCACCTTCTTCAATTCGTCGAGACCGAACTTGTCGACCTGACCGTTGGCATAGAGCACGTCGTACAGAGTCTTGCCCTTGTATTCCGGGTTCTTGTCGAGCAACTCAGCCGGCCACACTTCCTCGATCTTGAAGCGCTTCGAGAACTCCATGTACTGCCAGAGATCGGACT
>DAOLZE010000022.1:0-17566 GCA_035426125.1 Rhodocyclaceae bacterium | reverse complement strand
GTGTCGATATCGCTTGGTTACTCAAGTACTATTTCAGAGACGGCCACCGCGACTGAATATATCCTGCCAATGTCGGTGCTTGTCGTGAGCAATACTGGCGCGGCGGTTAAAGATGCCTTAGTGACTCTGTCAGCGTTCCCCGCCTTTTATTCCGCGGGCACACGTAACCCCAATGGCTGCGACCCAATATATTCACTTGGCCCGTTAGGAAACGAGGATAGCGGTTATGGCGGCAATACTGGCAATGAAAACGATAATCTGGACCCAGGAGAAGACATCAATCTGGATGGACTGATCACGCCACCGCATTCGTCGGCGGGAACCGTCCCTTCAACTGTGACGACAAACGACAGTGGCGTGGCAACGTTTGACCTGACTTACCAGAAAACCTATGCCAGCTGGATTCAAACGCGGATTAGAGCCAAGGTGGTAATTTTGGCAGGAACAACCGAATCAACGAGTGAATTGCAGTTTGTTCTGCCCATCTCTGGTAAGGATGCACAGATTAACCCTTGTCCGCTAGGACCATCGCCACCGAACTTGTTCTGATCCTGTTGGGCACCTTGAATCCATGCACCTTGTGCATAGATGGGGGTGTCAAGGGTACCGATGCCGATCAATCATCATGGATCGGCATGAAAAACCGGCGTAAAGCCGGTTTTTCATTTACCGCATCAAGGCCTGGAGGATGAATTGAAATTTCAGGAACCTATATGCTATCTTCAATGCCAGAGTTATCTTGCATGATGAATATCGACGCCCTGCTTCATCCGCACATCCCTGACCGCGAGTCGTTGCTGGACTTCTCGCGTAATCTGCTTGATCAGATCCCCGGCATTGAGCGCAACCTTGCCCTCTGGAAAAGGTCGCCGGGGGACAAGTATGTGATCGCGGAACTGTTTCGCGCATTGCACAACATCAAGGGGGATGCCACGATATGCCAGATGGAATTTGGCGTAATGATTACGCATCCTGTTGAAACCTTGATGGCACGTTTGCGCAACGGTGAAATCGTTTTTTCGGAACTACTCGCCGAGGTTATATTGCTGGCCATGGATCGTCTGGAGCTGACGGTTGAAGCGCTTGAAAATAATCGTACGCTGGAGCAATTGAAACTGGTCGAGCTGGTGGGTGGACTGGAAAAAATGTCCAGGGATAGTGCTGAATCGATCGAGGAACACTCAATCCAGCTAATCGAGGAGGTGACCGGATTTCGTCCGGCGCTCGCTACTTCGGTTAATAAAGTACGCACCCCGGCTGTTGCGCAGAGTTCTGCAAAACTGGCCACCGATCTGCACTTTTTTTACTCGCTGTCCAAACACTTTGAGGCGCGCTCCCCTCTGTTTGAAGGGCGTAGCGAACGATTGAAGCAGTTGGCGCTCGATACCAATCTGGCGGCTGGCAAACCGGTCGACCCGGAACAACTTGAAGCCGCCGTCTATATGCATGATATCGGCATGATGTTTCTCCCGGAGTCGATATGGCTCAAGGTTGGCAAACTGACCGATGATGAAAAGTTGCTGATGCGTGACCACCCTGTTGAAGCGGCTGGCTTGCTGGAGCGCATGGGAGGCTGGAAGGCGGCGGCGATGATGGTGGCACAACACCATGAGACGCCCGATGGCGGCGGCTATCCACAACAGATCAAGGGTGATCAAATCTGCGCCGGTGCAAAAATCCTCGCAATCGTCGATGCCTTTGAGTCGGTCACGCTCAAGCATAGGGATCGCGGCATGTCCCGTTCCATACTGCGTGCCATTGCCGAAGTAAATGCTTGCGACAAACAGTTTGCCCCGGAATGGATTGCCCCTTTTAATGCAGTTATCCGTCGCATGCTTGAATCATGACGACGCAAAGACAAATATTCTGGGTGTATGCAGCGTCAGCCTGTCGGCAGGATTGATTACCCCCGCATCTGCACCGCTTTGTGCATCCGCTCAAGAGCAAGATGCAGCATCTCGCGTGGGCAGGCAAAATTGAGGCGGACGAAGCTTCCCCCCTGATTATCGGCAGCCTCTCGATCATGGCCAGGCTGCCTACGAAAAAAATCGCTGCCGCTGGATAGGCCGACACCTCCTTGTTCGAAGAAGTGCTGTGAATTATGGAGGCCACGTGTTGTGCAGAGTTGGCGTGCGTCAACCCATGCCAGGTAGGTTGCTTCAACATGGCGCATGGACAGGCCCGGGATGCGGGGAATTTCCGCTTCGACAAGATCACGGTTATCCCGCAGGTAATCGAGCACAGCCGCATGCCATGCGCCTCCATCGCGGTATGCAGCTTCGCAGGCGGCCAGGCCGAGTGCATTGACGTGCGGCACCATGCCCTGCATGGCATCACGAAACGTGCGGCGCAGGGTGTTGTCGGGAATGATTGCGAAGGCACAGCCAAGACCGGCGATGTTGAAGGTCTTCGATGGTGCCATCAGCGTGATACTGCGCCGTGCAGATTCTGGCGAGATCTTCGCGAAAGGTCGGTGGCGCAAGGTGTGATCGAGAACCAGATCACAGTGAATCTCGTCAGAACAAACGATCAGGTCATATCGCTCGGCAAGTGTAGCAATCTCTTGCAGTTCCTCATCGCGCCAGACGCGACCGACCGGGTTATGCGGATGACAGAGTAGCAGCAGCCGGGTATCCGGACGCAGTGCCAAGGCCGCTGCGGTAGCAGGGAAGTCCCATTCCCAGCCCTCGTTTGCTATAAGCAGTGGCACATCGATCAGCGTGCGTCGAGAGAATTCCGGGGCGGATAAAAATGGCGGATATACCGGCGTGGCGGTAAGTACGGATCCATTGACAGCACGGCAGGCGACATTCAGACCGGAAACCAGGCCCGGCAGCCAGACCAGCCAATCCGGTTCGATGTCCCATGAATATTTGTGTGCCAGATGCTGTTGCACGGCTTCCACCAGCGACGGCCAAGGTTCAGCATAGCCGAAGGTCGCACGTGCAACGCGGTGCTGCAAGGCCTCGACGACGGCGGGTGGCGCGGCGAAATCCATGTCCGCCACCCACAGTGGCAGGACATCGCGGTCGGCATAGCGATTCCACTTGACCGAGTCACCGTTGCGAAAATCAATCGGCCGATCAAAGTCGAATTTCACCTGAATCCAAACTCAAACTTCAAGATGTTGAAACAGCACGGTCGATAGATAGCGTTCGCCGCACGACGGGACAATGGTGACAATCAGCTTACCTTTGTTTTCTGGACGTTTTGCCACCTCCAGCGCGGCCCAGATGGCGGCACCCGAGGAAATACCAACCAGCAGCCCTTCATCGATCGCCATTTTGCGGGCTGTGTTAAGCGCATCGTCGTTTTTTACACGCACGACCTCATCGTAAATTTTGGTGTTGAGAATCGCCGGAACGAAACCTGTGCCGATTCCCTGGATTGGATGCGGGCCGCGTGGACCGCCAGAGAGTACCGCACTCGCATCAGGTTCAACGGCGATCACCTGTACGTCCGGTTTGCGTGCCTTGAGCACTTCACCGACACCGGTAATAGTGCCGCCGGTACCGACACCGGCAATAAAAATATCGATTTTGCCATCGGTATCGTGCCAGATTTCCTCAGCGGTGGTGCTGCGGTGAATTTCAGAATTGGCGGGGTTTTCGAACTGCTGAGGAATGAAATAGCGGGAATCAGTAGCCGCTAGTTCCTCGGCTTTTCTGATTGCACCAGAGATCCCTTCTGCAGCGGGGGTGAGTAAAAGCTCGGCACCGTACGCTTTTAGCAGTAATTTGCGCTCGTGGCTCATCGTCTCTGGCATGACAAATGTGCATTTGTAGCCGCGTGCGGCGGCCACCATTGCGAGACCGATTCCGGTATTGCCGGAGGTCGGCTCGAGGATGATTGAATCTTTCTTGAGCTTGCCGGCCTTTTCGGCAGCATCGATCATTGAAACGGCGATGCGATCCTTGACGCTGCTGCCCGGATTAAAATATTCGAGCTTGGCAACCACGGTGGCATCGATGCCGGCAGTCAGGCGGTTCAGTCTGACCAGCGGCGTATTGCCGACCAGTTCGGCGACATTGTTGGCGATCTTCATGAGAGAGTCCTTTGGTTGATAAGAGAAAAATAATTTCGGCCAAATGAATCGATGATGACATGTCAAATAGGTGAACTGACTGGCGGAAGCCTGTCATGAACCGCGTAGATAGCGGCCCAGCGAAAGTGCGCTGCCGAGCCAGCCGAGGACGGCGGCGAGCGCCAACAGGATCAGGGAATCCTCGGCCGAGAGGGAATGCAGGCTCAGGGTGGTGTTGTAGATTGCGGCGATATCGGCCACCGGGGCGGCAAGCAGGATTGTGATGCCGAAAACGATCAGCCAGGCAACGATACCGCCGGCCAGACCCTGCATGACTCCGAAATAATAAAAGGGGCGACGAATAAAACCATCGGTCGCGCCGAGCAGCCGGCTGACTTCAATCTCCGCACGTTGAGTAAGAATTTGCAGGCGAATGGTGGTGAACGTGATGGCCACCAGACCAACGCCGAGCAGTGTCGCCAGCAGCGCTACGGCAGTGCGGCCGAAGCGCAGCAACGCGTCGAGACGCCGTACCCAAGCCGAATCGAGCTGGACATGCTCGACATTCGGCCAGGTTTTCAATTCGTCGCGTAACTGTTCAAGTGCTTCGGGATCGTCGTTTTGCGGCGTAATAACGAAGGCGTCGGGGAAGGGGTTCTTCGGCAGGGCGGCGATTACTTCGGCGAGCGAGGCGTCGGCCTGCATACGTTTCAGTGCTTCCTCGCGCGAAATGAAATGTGTCTCCCTGACACCGGGATGCTTGGCGAGGCGCGCAGCAATAATGTCGGCCGCTTTGCGCTCGGCATCAATCTGCATGAACAGCGAAACCTGCGGTGTTGCATTGGTACTGCGTGCAAATTGCAGGGCGTTGCCGAGCAGCATCTGGCCGCCAGCCGGCAGTGCCATAGCGATGCCGATGGCGAGCAGCGAAAGCAGGGTGTTCAGGGGTGTCGCAGTCAGGTGGCGCAACGCCCAGTGCAAGGCTTTACGATGTTGGGTGAGCCAGGCATTCATGATTTGAGCGCTCCATGATCGAGCTTCAGGCGACGCGAGGTCATCGGTGCGAATAGCGCGTCGTCATAAGTGGCGATGAGCAAGGTGACACCAACCCGATGGAAGTCGCGAAAAATTTCGGCGACATCGTGCGCTGTCTGCGGATCGAGGTGCGCGGTTGGTTCATCAGCAAGCAGGATGGCCGGCCGGCCGACCACGGCGCGAGCGATGGCGAGGCGTTGTTGTTCGCCGCCAGAGAGGGCAATCGGCAGTGCTTTCTCGCGTGCCAGCAAGCCGACCTTGTCGAGCGCGGCATGCACGCGTCTGGCGGCATCTTTCGGCGCAAAGCCGGCGATGGACAAGGGCAACATGACATTCTCGAAGGCGCTGCGGTCGAATAACAGCTTTTGATCCTGGAAGATTACGCCGAGATTGCGTCGCAGGTAGGGGATTGCCGCGCGCTTCAGGGCGCCGACATTCTGCCCATTGACCAGTACTGCACCGGAGGTAGGCCGTTCGATGGCGGCGATGAGTTTCAGCAGCGTTGATTTGCCTGCTCCGGAGTGACCGCTGAGCAGCGCCATTTCGCCCTTTTCGATCATGAAACTGACATCAGACAGCGCATCCATGCTGGGCGGGTAACGACGGCTGACGTGATCGAAGCGGATCATGTTGTCACTCCAACTCAAATTGGCTCGAACAGCGCTGCGACAAATTCGCGTGCGACGAAGGGTTGCAGGTCATCGATGCCTTCGCCGACACCGATGAAGCGCAGTGCCAGCGGCTTGCCGGTGGGCTGCTGGCGGGCGATCGCTGCGATGACGCCGCCCTTGGCGGTGCCATCGAGTTTGGTGACGACGAGACCAGTGACACCGACCGCCTTGTCGAAAGCCTTGACCTGGGCGAGTGCGTTCTGGCCGATATTGGCGTCGAGCACCAGCAGCACTTCGTGTGGCGCGGTCGGATCGATCTTCTGGATGACGCGCTTGACCTTGGCGATTTCTTCCATCAGGTGCAGTTGTGTCGGCAGACGGCCGGCCGTATCGGCCAGCACCACGTCGATGCCGCGCGCCTTGGCAGCGTTGATGGCATCGAACACCACAGCCGCCGGATCACCTGATTCCTGAGCGATCACGGCGATATTGTTGCGTTCGCCCCAAGCAATCAGTTGCTCACGCGCTGCGGCGCGGAAGGTGTCACCGGCGGCGAGCAGTACCGATTTGCCCTGCGCCTGAAAATGATGGGCAAGTTTGCCGATGGAAGTGGTCTTGCCGGCACCATTGACCCCGGCAAGCATGATGACGAAGGGTTTGTGCGTGGAGATATCAAGCGGCACTTCGAGCGGCATCAGCAAATTTTCGAGAGCTTCGGCAAGTGCCGCCTGAAGTTGCGTGGGCGCCGTCAGCTTGTCGCGCTTGACGCAGGACTTCAGCTCATCAAGCAGAAACTGTGTGCCATCGACGCCAACATCGGCCATTAGCAGTGTCGTCTCCAGCTCGTCGAGCAGATCGTCGTCGATTCTGGCGCGGCTGAATAGCCCAGTCAGTTGGCCGCGAGTGCGCGACAGGCCACCCTTGAGTCGCTCGGCCCAACCCAGCTTGCCCACTTTGGGCCCACTCGCCGAAACGGCCGCAAGCGGCGTCTCCGCTGTTGCGTCCGCTGCTGCTTCGCTGCTGTCGGATTTTTTCTTGAGGAAACTAAACATGGGCGAAAGTATCAAAGGTCGAGTCAGGCAAAGACAGACTGGCGCGGTAGGCCTGATTGACCGTATGATGCCATTTTTGATCGACACTCATTTTATCATCCATCCATGATGCGACTCTATTTACGCTGCACCCTGCTGTTGGCGATGCTGCTGGGCAGTGCCGCCGTTCTCGCCAATCCCTACGAAAAGACCTTGGCCAATGGCCTGCACGTCATCGTCAAGGAAGATCATCGCGCACCAACCGTGGTGCAAATGGTTTGGTATCGTGCCGGTGCCATCGACGAGGTGGATGGCACTTCCGGCCTTGCTCACATGCTCGAACACATGATGTTCAAGGGTACCAAAAAGGTCGGTCCGGGTGAATTTTCCAGGCGTGTCGCAGCGGCTGGCGGGCGCGACAATGCCTTTACCAGCCTCGATTACACCGCCTACTTCCAGCAGGTACCGAAACGCGCTCTGCCCGAGATGATGGAACTGGAAGCTGACCGCATGGCGAATCTCAAGCTGGATGCAAAAGAGTTTTCTCCAGAGCTCAAGGTCGTCATGGAAGAACGGCGCATGCGTACCGAGGACAATCCGCATGCGCTGGTATATGAGCGACTGAACTCAGTCGCTTTTCAGGCGCATCCCTACCGCCGGCCGGTAATTGGCTGGATGAACGATCTCGACAACATGACGGTCGCCGATACGCAGAACTGGTATCACAACTGGTACGCGCCAAACAACGCGACGCTGGTGGTGGTTGGCGATATCGATCACGAAGCGCTATTCCACCTCGCCGAAAAATATTATGGCGGCATCAAGCCGCATGTGCTGCCGCAACGGCGTCCACTGGTCGAGCCGGAACAACTTGGCATCAAGCGCCTCAGCGTCAAGGCGCCGGCCAAGCTGCCGTATCTGGCGATGGCCTGGAAAGTACCGAAGCTCAAGGATATCGACAAGGATCGCGATCCGTACGCTTTGCAGATGCTCGCGGCGGTGCTCGACGGACACGAGGCTTCGCGCCTGGCAAAAAACCTGGTGCGCGGCCAGAAAATCGCACAGTCGGCTGGCGCCGGATACGATGCGGTGTTACGCGGAGAGTCGCTGTTTATTCTCGACGGTCAGCCGGCCGAGGGTCATACCATCGCCGAGCTTGAAGCTGCGCTGCGTGGGGAGATTCGCCGCATCCAGGAGAGCGGTGTGACCACAGAGGAACTGGCGCGCGTCAAGACGCAGACCATCGCCGGACAAATTTACAAGCGCGACTCGATGATGGGGCAGGCCATGGAAATCGGCGCCGCCGAAGTCATCGGTATCGGCTGGCGCGACATCGACAAGATGCTCGATAAGCTGCGTAGCGTCAGTGCAGCCGAAGTTCAGGAAGTTGCAAAAAAATATTTCGGCGACGATGCATTGACTGTTGCGGTGCTTGATCCACAGCCACTTCCCGCCGCAGACCCGGCATCGAAGCCGACCGCCACGGCACACCGCCACTGATCCGGGGATGACCGCAATGAACAGAATTTATTTGAACACGCTGATCTGTATTGCCGCACTGCTGCCGCTGCTGGCGCAGGCTGCCGTCAATATCGAGCACTGGGTGACCCCTTCCGGCGCCCGCGTGTATTTCGTCGCCAGCCATGCATTGCCGATCGTCGATGTGAAAATCGATTTCAGCGCGGGCGCCGCTTTTGATCCGGAGGGGAAGTCCGGCGTGGCAGGCTTGACCAGCGGCCTGCTGGATGCTGGCGCGAAACTTGGCGAAACTACGCTTGACGAGGAGCAAATCGCTGAAAAACTCGCCGATATTGCCGCACAACTTTCGGCATCAGCCGATCTCGATCGTGCCAGCATTTCACTGCGCACACTCGCGGCGAAGACCGAACGCGAAGCGTCACTGGCGCTGATGCGTGCCGTACTTTCTGAACCAAGCTTTCCCGCAGCTATGCTGGAGCGCGAAAAGCTGCGCAACATTGCCGCGATCAAAGAGTCCGAGACGCGTCCCGACAGTATCGTCGCCAAACGTTTTATGGCAGAGATTTATCCGCATCATCCATATGGTTTTTTTGCGACCGTTGACAGCGTCGGCCGCATCAGCCGTGATGACATCGTGACGTTCTGGCGCACGCATTTCTCCGCACACCACGCCGTGGTCTCTATCATCGGCGATATTTCGCGTGCCGAGGCGGAGGATATCGCCGCGCACCTCACCGATGCGCTACCGGATGTGGCTGCTCAGGCATCGATACAGTTGCCGGCGATCACCCTGCCCGTGCATGAAACCATTCGCCTGCCACATCCGGCGACGCAAAGCCATATTCTCATCGGTATGCCGTCGCTCAAGCGCACCGATGCGGATTATTTTCCGTTGCTCGTTGGCAATTACGTGCTCGGTGGCGGTGGCTTTGTTTCACGGCTGATGAAAGAGGTGCGCGAGAAGCGTGGTTATGCGTATGGCGTATATAGCTATTTCGACCCGCACAAGCTCGAAGGACCGTTCGAGATTGGTCTGCAAACCAAGCGAGCACAGGCTGACGAGGCACTCAAGGTAGTCGAGGCGACGCTTGCCGGCTTTCTTAAAGATGGCCCAACCGCAGCTGAACTGAAAGCTGCTCAGCAGAATCTCATCGATGGCCTGGCGCTGAAGCTCGACAGTAACGCAAAAATTCTCAGCCATCTTTCGCTGATCGGTTTTTACGAACTACCGCTGACCTATCTCGACGATTATCCGCGACGCGTTGCCGCCGTCACCGCGCAGCAGGTGCGCGAGGCGTTTGCCCGACATGTTCAGAATGAACACATGGTCACGGTGATTGTTGCTGCGGATTGATGACATGGCGCGCATCCGCATCAGCGGCGGGGAATGGCGCAGCCGCCTGATCAATGTTCCCGACAAGATTCCCGGATTGCGGCCGACACCGGATCGCGTGCGCGTTACCTTGTTCAATTGGCTCGGCCAGGATCTGACAGGTCTTGATTGCCTCGATCTGTTCGCTGGCAGCGGCGTATTAGGCTTCGAGGCGGCTTCGCGCGGCGCAGCGCGGGTCACACTGGTCGAGCGCGACCCCGGCGCCTTTGCAGCCTTGCAGCAGAGTGCGCACCAACTCGGTGGGGAAAAGTCTGAACAAACTGAACAATTGGAGCTAATTCGTGCAGATGCGCTAAAATTCGCGGCATCGGCTGCGCGGCGCTATGATTTGATTTTTCTTGATCCGCCCTATCATCAAGGCTGGCTTGAGCGTGTTGCGCCGTTGTTGCCTTGTTTGACCAAACCTGGCGCACGGCTTTACGTCGAATCTGAAGCCGGAGAGGCTGCGGCAGCGCTCGGTGAATGGCGGAGCGTGCGCAGCGGTCGCGCCGGGCAGGTGTTTTATCAATTACTGGAGCAGGCATGAGTAACCGGATTGCCGTTTATCCTGGCACCTTCGATCCTCTCACGCGAGGACACGAGGATCTTGTGCGCCGCGCCGCCAAGTTGTTCGACCGTGTTGTCGTCGGCGTTGCCCAGAGCAGCGCCAAGAAACCGTTTTTTGCGATGGAAGAGCGCGTCGAGATGGCGCGCGAGGCGCTCGGCGATTACGACAATGTCGAGGTTTTCGGTTTTGAATGCCTGCTGATGGAGTTCATGCATCAGCACGGTGCACATATCATTTTGCGCGGCCTGCGCGCCGTTTCGGACTTTGAATACGAGTTTCAGATGGCCGGGATGAACCGGATTCTCTATCCGGATGTGGAAACCGTGTTTCTAACGCCGGCTGATCAATACATGTTCATTTCGGCAACAATGGTTCGTGAAATTGCCGTGCTTGGCGGAAATGTCGAAAAATTCGTGTCGCCTTTGGTTGCCGGGCGACTGGCGAAAAAACTCAGCAAGTAAATAGGAAAAGGAATCCGTAATGGCTCTGATAATTACCGACGAATGCATCAATTGCGATGTGTGCGAGCCGGAATGCCCGAACAACGCCATTTCACAAGGCGATGAAATCTACCAGATTGATCCGGACAAATGCACCGAATGTGTTGGCCATTTCGATACGCCGCAATGCCGCGAGGTGTGCCCGGTTGACTGCATCCCGAATGATCCGAATCACGTCGAAAACCAGGATCAGTTGATGGCAAAGTTTCTCAAACTAACCGAGAAATAAGGCTCATCCTGCTTTTATCAGGGCCTACCGGGCGCTTTCAGCGTCGCTGGCAATGCCCACAGAAGAATGTTGTGCGTTGGCCCTGACGCAGGCTGCGAATAGCCTTACCGCAGATACGGCAAGCTTCGCCATCGCGGCCATAGACAAAATATTGCTGCTGGAAATATCCCGAACTTCCATCGGAATGAATGAAGTCGCGCAGACTACTGCCGCCTGCGGCAATCGCATCCCGTAGTGTTTCGCGAATTTCCGCCACCAGCCGCATATGGCGGGGCAGTGAAATTTTTCCGGCAGGCGTGCGCGGGTCTATGCCAGAGCGAAACAGGCTTTCCGAAGCGTAAATGTTGCCGATACCAACCATGAGATGGCTGTCCATGAGCAGCGGTTTGATGGCGAGATCCCTGCCGCGCGTCGCGCTGAACAGCCACTGTGCGGTGAATGCCTCGGACAGTGGTTCGATACCCAGCGGTTTGAGGAGCGGATGCATGCTTATGTCAACATCTGCCGGAATCCACAGCACTGCGCCGAAACGCCGCGGATCGCGCAGACGCAGCAGCGTTCCGGAAAATTCCAGATCGAGATGGTCATGTTTTTGCGGCACCGTGCCGCACGGCAGAATGCGCAGGCTACCCGACATGCCCAGATGTATCAGCAGGGTGCCGTTACCAAAATCGAGCAGCAGATACTTGCCGCGCCGGCCAACATCACGCAGTGTGCGTCCCGTCAGCAACTGAGGCAGATCTTCAGGCAGTGGATAGCGCAAGCGTGTGCAGCGCTGCACGACACCGCTGATCTGGCGACCGATCAGTGGCGGTGCAATACCGCGACGAGTAACTTCGACTTCGGGTAATTCAGGCACTGTTTATTAATTTCGCTTGAATGGGTTTTTTGCTGACGGATGGAACTGTGTGGCAAGATAGAATGTCGAAACGCGAAACTGCTAACATGATCATATTGTATTGATATTTCCATAGCGAATCCGTGTCTCACCCCTACACCGGCAAGGTCATGAATCCACTTCAGTCAGGTTTGACAACACTTCTTTTCGTTGCCCTCCTCGGCGGGTCGGCGTATGCGCCGCACGCCTTGGCACAGGAAAATGAAGCCGGTACCGACAAGCAGGTGCCGGCTGTTGCCACGACTGAAAAGACCGGGAATGCCGAGGCGCCAAATGCCGCCGATGAGCGGCTGCCGAAGATTGAACTTTCACCGAAAATCCTCTATCAGGTGCTGCTCGCTGAAATTGCCGGCAGTCGCGGGAGTGTCGTGCTGGCTGCCAGCACTTATCTCGATCTCGCCAGAGCTACCCGTGATCCGCGCATTGCCAGGCGCGCCGTCGAAGTTTCGCTGCACGCCCGCCAACCGGATGCCGCCCTCGAAGCCGCACAGATCTGGGTCGCCACCGAACCGGAATCGCCATTGGCGCACCAAACGGCCGCCAGCCTGTTGCTCGGCGCACAACGTCTCGATGAAGCCGAACGCCATCTGGCCAAATTGCTGACCATCGAAATCCCTCCGGTGCAGACCGAGCAGGGCGATTTGTCTGTCCCTGGTGAAGGTATTCGCAGCGTTGCGCCGGTGACCGTCAGTTTTGCCGATCGCATGGGAAATATCGTGCGCATGTTGCTGCGCTACCCGGACAAGACTGCCGCGCTGCATCTGATCGAGCATCTGACGGCACCCTATGAAAACCTTGCGGAGGCACATTTCGCACGCGCCATGGCTTTCGCCAATATTGGTGAAGAAGCCCGCGCCATGGATGAGCTCGACCGCTCCCAGGCGCTGCGTCCGGACTGGGAAGATAGCGTGATTTTCAAGGCGCAGTTGCAGCAGCGTGCCAACGTTTCGCTGGCCGTGGAAACCCTGCGCAGCTTCCTCGCCGGACATCCCGGCGCCAGCGAGGTGCGCCTGGCCTATGCGCGCGCCCTGATTGGCGAAAAACATTACGAAGAAGCGCGTCGTGAATTCTCGACGCTGCTTACCGAGCACAAGGACAATGGCGAGGTACTGTATGCCGTCGCACTGCTTTCGCTGCAACTCGAAGATTATGGGCTAACCGAAAAACATCTGAAGCGGCTTCTCGAACTCAAGTTTGGCAATCCTAATCTGCTGCGCTTTTACCTTGGACAGGTTGCCGACGAAACCAAGCGGCCGGAAGAAGCCTTGCAATGGTATGGCGAGGTCACGCCCGGCGAGCAATACCTGCCGGCGCTATCACGCGCTTCGTCGATCCTCTCCAGGCAGGGCCGCGTTGAAGACGGTCGGGCGCTTTTGCGAAGGCCGCCGAGGCTGTGCCGACGGAGCGTTTGACGCTACTCATCGCAGAGGCGCAACTGCTCGTCGAATTCAAACGCGACACGGAAGCTTTCGATTTACTCGACAAGGCACTCGCCAGTCAGCCTGAAGAGCCGGATCTGCTCTACGAAACGTCGCTGATCGCCGAAAGACTCAATCGTTTCGATGTGCTGGAGCGTAATCTGCGCAAGCTGATTCTTCTCAAGCCTGAAGACCCCCGCGCCTACAATGCGCTTGGCTATTCACTGGCCGACCGCAGCCTGCGCCTCGATGAAGCCCAGCAGTTGATCGATAAGGCGCTGTCGCTTGCGCCGAATGATGCCTACATCATCGACAGCAAAGGCTGGCTGCTGTATCGACGCGGTGAAACTGCTGCGGCCACCGAAACCCTGCAGAAAGCTTTTGATCTTCGTTCGGATCCGGAAATTGCCGCACATCTCGGCGAGGTGCTGTGGGTTTCCGGCAACCACGACGAGGCACGCAAGACCTGGAAGGACGCTGCCAAGACCAGCCCCAGCAATCAGGTGCTGACGGATACCATCAGGAAATTCAAGCCCTGACCCAGATCATGCGGTTTCACACAATGGTGCTGTGCCTGCTGCTCGGCGGTTGCTCGATACTGCCGCCAGTTGCAGAAGAACAGCAGCCCGCGCCGCGTCCGACACGCGACAGTATCGTGACATTTGCCCTCGACGGCCGCATCGCCATCCATCAGGGCGAGCGTAACTATGCCTCTGGCATTAGTTGGCAACATGCGCCGGCGCGTGATGAAATGCAACTGACCACGCCGCTCGGCCAGGGGATTGCAGAACTGGTACGCGATGGCAGTGGTGCGCGACTCACCCTGGCCGATCGGCGCAAAATCAGCGCTGCCGATCTGGAGGGACTCGCCGAGCAGGCGTTCGGCATCAACCTGCCACTCTCGGCGCTGCCACGCTGGCTTGTCGCCGATATTCCGGCGGGAGCGCAACAGATCACGCGCGACGCAGCGGGCCGTCCGCAGCAACTGCGTGTCGACGGTTGGCGGATCGACTACCTCCACTATGAAAGCACGCAGGCCAACGCGCTGCCGAATCTCATCGAACTGCATCGTGAGGTTGCCGGGGCGTCGGAGCAGATTGACGTACGCCTGAAGATCGACGAGTGGACGTTGCCGGAATGAGATCCTGGCACGACGATTGGCCAGCACCGGCCAAACTCAACCTGTTCCTGCATGTCGTCGGCCAACGCGCCGATGGCTACCATCCGCTGCAAACCGTCTTCCGCTTTCTCGATTTCGGCGATACGCTGAATTTTGTACCACGCCCGGATGGCCGGATCATCCTGCGCACGCCGCTGCCAGGTGTGCCTGCGGATCAGGACCTCACCGTGCGCGCTGCACAGCGCCTGCAGCAAGCCACGGAAACCCGACATGGCGTCGAGATTTCTCTCATCAAGCGCCTGCCGATGGGCGGCGGGCTTGGCGGCGGCAGCTCGGATGCTGCGACGGTGCTGCTTGCCCTCAATCGTTTGTGGGATACACGATTGTCATCCGATGAATTACAGCGTATTGGCCTCGAACTCGGTGCTGATGTGCCTGTTTTTGTCCATGGTCACGCCGCTTTCGCTGAAGGTGTCGGCGAGAAATTCCACGATGTCGACCTGCCTGATGCCTGGTATCTGGTGCTCGTTCCGCCGGTTGCCGTGCCGACAGCACAGATATTCAAATCACCCGATTTGTGTCGCGACACATCCGCCATCATCGCAGAAGAATGGCGGCCGGGCAGTGGTGGCAACGATCTCGAAGCCGTGGCCTGTGCCTTGTATCCAGAGATCGCCCGACATCTCGTCTGGCTGCGTCAGTTCGGTAATGCGCGCATGAGCGGTTCCGGCGCCTGCGTATTTTCAGAGTTCCCCAACGAACCCCTTGCGCGCGCCGCACATGCTGCACTGCCTGTTGGCATGCAGGGGTTTGTTGCGCGGGGCCTTGACCGCAATCCAGCTGTACTGCAGGCAGCTGGCGTTCAGGATATTTCTGAATAAGTCTTGCGCACGGCCTCTAAGCCCGGCAACGACTGATCCCTCGGTGGAAGGTGGTTTCCAGCGTCCGATCAACTGAATGTCTGCTGGAAGTCAGGCAAACCCCGCACCATGCGCCTGCTGATCTGCATGATAGGACGAGCGCACCATCGGCGCACTGGCGACATGAGAGAAGCCGAGTGCTTCGGCTTCCCGGCCGAGCATGGCAAATATATCTGGATGCACGTAGCGGCGCACCGGTAGGTGGTGGCCGGAGGGGGCAAGATACTGGCCGATGGTCAGCATATCAACATCATTAGTGCGGAGATCGCGCAGTGTCTCGATGATTTCCTCGTCGGTCTCGCCGAGACCGAGCATCAGACCGGACTTGGTGGCGATGGATGGATTGCGCACCTTGAATGTTTTTAACAGCAGCAGTGAATTTGCATAATCGGCACCGGGGCGTGCTTCCTTATAGAGACGTGGTACGGTTTCGAGGTTGTGATTGAGCACGTCGGGCGGCGTTGCTGTCAGGATGTCGATAGCCACATCGAGGCGGCCACGGAAGTCCGGCACCAGCACTTCGATGGAAGTCTGTGGCGACAGTTCGCGCACGCGAGCGATGCATTCGACAAAGTGCTGCGCGCCACCGTCGCGCAGATCATCGCGGTCGACGCTGGTGATGACGACATATTTGAGACGCAGCGCGGCGACGGTCTGCGCCAGATGCAGCGGTTCCTGTGGATCTGGCGGCAGCGGTTTACCGTGGCCGACATCGCAGAATGGACAGCGCCGCGTGCATAGATCGCCGAGGATCATGAATGTCGCTGTGCCATTGCCGAAGCACTCACCGATATTCGGACAGGCGGCTTCCTCGCAGACGGTATGCAGCGCATGTTCGCGGAGGATTTTTTTGATCTCGCCGAAGCGTGTGGCATTCGAGCCGGCCCTGACGCGAATCCAGTCGGGTTTCTTCAAGGTTTCGACCGGGATGATCCTGATCGTATTTTTGCCGAATGCACGTGCTGTTTTGGCCGCTCCCTTCTGCTTTTCGTTACTCATGAAAGATTTTCCAGTAGATGTCCGAGCAGACAATCGGCGACACGTTCTGTCTTGCACTCGCCGCACAGTGCGGCAAGCTGCGTGACCGGCATGCCGGCATAGCCGCAGGGGTTGATTGCCGCATACGGTGTCAGGTCCATGTCGACGTTGAGACTCAGGCCATGATACGAACAACCGTTGCGGATGCGCAGGCCGAGTGCGGCGATTTTTGCGCCCGCTACATACACTCCTGGTGCGCCGGGCAGGCGTGCTGCGACAATCCCATATGTATTGAGCATGTCGATCAGCGCCTGCTCGATGCGCGTCACCAGCTCGCGTACCTTGAGGTTGCGCCGGCGCAGATCAAGCAGCAGATAGGTGATGAGCTGACCGGGGCCATGGTAGGTGATCTGACCGCCGCGATCGATTCTGACCAGTGGCACGTCGATGTTCTTGAGCAGGTGTTCCTCTTTGCCGGCCAGTCCGAGCGTGAATACCGGTGGGTGTTCGCAGAACCAGATCTCGTCAGGCGTCTCGGTTGTGCGTTCCGTGGTGAAGCGCTGCATCGCGCGCCAGGTCGGTTCATAGTCAACCCGGCCAAGGCGGTGGATCAATGGCGTGTTCACAGCACCACCTTGACCAGTGGATGTGCTGTCAACTCACGATAGAGTGCATCGAGCTGAGCCTTTGATGTGGCGCGTACGGTACAGGTCAGGCTCAGGTAGTTGCCCTTGCTTGATGCGCGCATTTCCATATTCCCGGCAGCGAAACCGGGAGCGTGGCGTAGCACGATTTCCAGCACTGCCTGGGCGTAACCATCACAACTGGCGCCCATGACCTTGATCGGGAAATCGCAGGGAAATTCGAGCAACGTTTCGTCGGCCACGGCGCTTCAGTTTCCTCGCATCACCGACTGTTTGAATTCCTGGTACCAGCCGAGCATGTTGGCGAACAGCGGACCGGGGTGCCCCGCCGTCACGCCTTTGCCGACGGGATTGCCGTCGAGCATGACGATCGGCAGCACTTCCTTGGTCGATGAGGTCAGCCAGAGTTCGTCGGCCTGGTGTACTTCCTCTTCGCGCACGTCGCGCACTTCATGGGGAAGGCCATGGTGTTGTGCCAGTTCGAGGATAACGTCATAAGTCACACCAGGCAGCATCAGATGATTTTTTGGCGGCGCCAGCAACACACCATTTTTGACGACGAAGATGTTGGCGGCGGCGCCCTCGGTGAGAAAGCCGTCGCGAAACAATACGGTTTCAGCGCAGCCGGCATCAATCGCAAGCTGGCGCAGCAGGCAATTGGCGAGCAGCGAAGTGGATTTTAGATCGCAGCGTAACCAGCGGTTGTCGGCGGCGGAGACGGCACTGACGCCCTGCCTGC
>DAOLZE010000021.1:0-17888 GCA_035426125.1 Rhodocyclaceae bacterium | reverse complement strand
GACGATGCCGCCCACCGGTGCCGGCACTTCCATCGTCGCCTTGTCGGATTCGAGCGTCAATAGCGAGTCTTCGGCCTTGACGATATCGCCCGATTTGACCATCACTTCGATGACAGGAATATTCTTGAAGTCGCCGATGTCGGGTACCTTCACTTCGACAATTTGCGCCATGGCTTAAACCTTCGTTGGGTTGGGTTTGTCGGGATCGAGTCCGTACTTGACGATGGCCTCGCCCGGCTTCTTCGCTTCGATTTGCCCGTCGTCGGCAAGTGCACGCAGCGCAGCGAGGGTGATCCAGTGACGGTCGACCTCGAAGAAGTGGCGCAACTTGGCACGTGTGTCGGAACGCCCGAAACCGTCGGTACCGAGCACGGTGCAGGCGCGCGGCACGTAGGGACGAATCTGTTCGGCAAAGAGGCGGATGTAATCCGTAGCTGCGATCACCGGGCCGCGCGTATCGGCGAGACAGGCCGTCACATGTGGAGTGCGCTGCTTGTTGTCCGGGTGGAGCAGGTTCCAGCGTATGCAATCCTGGCCGTCGCGCGCCAGCTCGGTGAAACTCGGACACGACCACAGATCGGCATCGACATCCCAGTCCTGTTTCAGCAATTCGGCGGCGGCGATGGCTTCGCGGAAGATGCTTCCGGAGCCGAGCAGTTGCACGCGCGGGCTGTTCGAGGCCGCGCCTTTTCTGAACAGGTACATTCCCTTGATGATGTCGGCTGTAATGGTTTCGCCGGCGGGCATTTGCGGATGTTCGTAATTCTCGTTCATCACCGTCAGGTAATAGAACACGTCCTGTTGCTCGGCGAACATCCGGCGCAAGCCATCCTGGACAATGACAGCGACCTCGTAGCCGAAAGTCGGATCATAGGAAATGCAATTTGGCACGACGGACGAGAAGACATGTGAATGGCCGTCTGCATGCTGCAAGCCCTCACCGTTGAGTGTCGTGCGGCCCGCCGTGGCGCCAATCAGGAAGCCGCGTGAACGCTGGTCGGCAGCGGCCCAGACCAGATCCATGGTGCGCTGCATGCCGAACATCGAATAGCAGATATAGACCGGCAGCATCTGTACGCCATGCGTCGAATAGGCCGTGGCAGCAGCGATCCAGTCGGCTATCGCGCCGGGTTCGTTGATCCCTTCCTGGAGAATCTGACCGGTTTTCGATTCCTTGTAGAACATCAGTTGGTCGGCGTCCTGCGGTGTGTACAACTGGCCAAGCTGGTTCCAGATGCCGAGCTGACGGAACATGCCTTCCATGCCGAAGGTACGCGATTCGTCGGGGACGATCGGTACGATGCGCGAACCGAGTACCTTGTCCTTGATCAGGATGTTGAGGATGCGGACGAAAGCCATGGTGGTGGAAAATTCGCGGCCTTCGCCTGAGGTCTTGAGCAGTGCGTCAAAAGCTGTCAGCGGCGGAATTTCAAGCGCCGCAGCGCTACGGCGTCGCTGCGGCAGGTCGCCTCCCAGCGCCTGGCGGCACTTACGCATGTAATCGAGTTCCGGCGAGTCCTCTGAAAATTTCAGATAGGGCAGTTTTTCGAGATCTTCATCCGCGATCGGCAGATTGAAGCGATCGCGGAAATCCTTCAGCGATGTCGTCCCCATTTTTTTCTGCTGGTGCGTGATGTTCTGTGCCTGCCCCGAGTCGCCCATGCCGTAACCCTTGATGGTCTTCGCCAGAATGACGGTGGGCTGGCCCTTGTGATGCACGGCCGTATGGTAGGCCGCATAGACCTTGTGTGGATCGTGGCCGCCACGATTGAGTCTCCAGATGTCTTCATCCGACCAGTGGGCGACCATCTTTGCCAGCTCCGGGTACTTGCCGAAGAAATGCTTGCGGACATAGGCGCCGTCCTTGGCCTTGAAAGTCTGGTAGTCGCCGTCGAGGCACTCCATCATGCGTTTGCGCAACAGACCGCTTTTGTCCTGTGCCAGCAGCGGATCCCAGTAGCTGCCCCAGACCAGTTTGATGACATTCCAGCCGGCACCGCGGAAGTCGGCTTCGAGTTCCTGAATGATTTTGCCATTGCCGCGCACCGGACCATCGAGGCGCTGCAGGTTGCAGTTGACGATGAAGATCAGATTGTCGAGGTTTTCGCGCGCGGCCATGCTGATCTCGCCCATCGACTCAGGCTCATCCATCTCGCCATCGCCCATAAAGGCCCACACCTTGCGCTGACCAGAGCTGCCGGCGGGGATATGTCCACGGCACTCCATGTACTTCATGAAACGCGCCTGATAGATTGCCTGCAGGGGGCCAAGGCCCATCGACACCGTCGGAAACTGCCAGAAATCAGGCATCAGCCAGGGGTGTGGATAGGACGGAAAACCGTCACCGTCGACGTCACGGCGGAAGTTGTCGAGTTGCGTTTCGCTCAGACGGTTGAGCAGGAAGGCCCGTGCATAGATCCCCGGTGCCGAATGGCCCTGAAGGAAGACGAGGTCGCCGCCGTGTGCTTCGGTTGGTGCATGCCAGAAGTGGTTGAAGCCGACATCGAATAGCGTGGCTGCAGAAGCGAAGCTGGCAATGTGACCACCGAGGCCGGATTCTTTGTGATTGGCGCGCATCACCATGGCCAGCGCATTCCAGCGTATGTAGGAGCGGATGCGTGCTTCGATCGCGTAGTTGCCGGGTGCAGCGATCTGCTGGTCGGTGGGAATACTGTTGATGTAATCGGTGTTGGCGTTGTAGGGCAGGTTGATGCCGGTGCGGTGAGCGAGTTCGATCAGGCGTTCGATCAGGAAGTGGGCGCGATCAGCACCTTCGCGCGCAACCACGGCCTCAAGGGCATCCAGCCATTCGCGTGTTTCCTGCACATCGCTGTCAGTGGGAGAGGACTCGTTATTTTCTTGCGACATTGCGGACATCTGTTGGCCTCATTGTGTGAGTGGATGGATGATGGACCCCGGTTTCGCTGGTGGCGAGACGGTAGTTTAAACCTGAATATCGCCGAGATTATATCAATGCGCCTGATCCCAGTTTGTACCTACACCAAGTTCCACCAGTAGTGGCACCTTGAGCTGCGCCACATCATTCATCAGATGCGGCAGGTGTTCGCGGATCGTTATGAGTTCTTCGTCGGGGACTTCGAGGACCAACTCATCATGGACCTGCAATATCATTTTGCTGGCCATGCGCTCAGAGTCCAGCCAGCGCTGCACCGCGAGCATTGCCAATTTAATCAGGTCGGCGGCTGTGCCCTGCATCGGCGCATTGATGGCAGCGCGTTCGGCACCCTGGCGGCGGCCGGCATTGGAAGCGCGGATTTCCGGCAGCCACAGGCGGCGGCCGAAGACGGTTTCGACATAGCCCTTGTCACGCGCTTGCTGGCGGGTCTCCTCCATGTAGCGGGCGACGCCGGGATAACGGGCGAAGTAGCGTTCCATATAAGCGGCCGCTGCACTGCGTTCGAGATTCAGTTCACGCGCCAGACCGAAGGCTGACATGCCGTAGATCAGACCGAAGTTGATGACCTTGGCGGCGCGGCGCTGGTCGGCATCGATTTCCAGCGGCGTGACGCCGAAGATTTCTGCGGCAGTGGCGCGATGCACGTCCTCGCCCTTGGCAAAGGCGTCGAGCAACCGTGCGTCGCCGGAGAGATGCGCCATGATGCGCAATTCGATCTGCGAGTAGTCGGCGGAAACCAGCGCATGGCCGGCCGGTGCGATGAAGGCGCTGCGGATACGCCTGCCCTCGGCGCTGCGGATGGGAATGTTCTGCAAGTTGGGTTCCGAACTGGCGAGCCGGCCGGTCACCGCCGTCGCTTGTGAAAAGCTCGTATGCACGCGTCCTGTAGTTGGGTTGAGCATGCGCGGCAGTTTGTCGGTGTAGGTGTTCTTCAGTTTGGCGATGCTGCGGTAGTCGAGGATCAATTTTGGCAGCGGATAGTCGAGCGCCAGTTCGCTGAGAACTTCCTCGTCGGTGCTCGGTACGCCGGCTGGCGTCTTTTTCAATACTGGCAGGCCTTGCTGTGTGAACAGGATTTCCTGGATCTGTTTCGGGGAATTCAGATTGAACGGCTGGCCGGCCAGTGCGTGGGCCTGCGCTTCGAGATCGAGCAGGCTGCGACCGAGTTCGTCGCTCTGCTGTGCCAGGGCGAAGACATCGATGAGCACACCCTTGCGCTCCATGCAAAAGAGCACCTCGGCGAGCGGCAGTTCGATATCGCGGTAGATGTGTTCGAGTTGCGTTTCGGCGGCGAGGTGCGGCCGCAAAACCTGGTGCACGCGCAGCGTGACATCGGCGTCCTCGGCCGCGTATTCGGCGGCGTGTTCGAGCGCAACCTGGGCAAAGGAAATCCGCGATGCGCCCTTGCCGGTGACATCATCATAGGCAATCGTGGCAAGGCCGAGATGGCGGGTGGCCAGTGTGCCGAGGTCATGGCTCTTGTCACTTTCCAGTACATACGATTCGAGCAGGGTGTCGTCGTGAATGCCACGCAGTTCAATGCCGTGATTGGCGAAGATGTGTCGGTCATATTTGAGATGCTGGCCGAGCTTGGCGTGCTGTGTCGATTCGAGCCAGGGCTTGAGGCGTGCCAGAACTTCGTCAAGCGGTAATTGCGTCGGCGCACCGGCATAGTCATGGGTGAGCGGCAGATAGGCGGCATCAATGCTTGCATCATCCTTTGCAATCGCAAAGGAGATGCCGACGAGGCGCGCCGCGAAAGGATCGAGCGCGGTAGTTTCGGTGTCGAGCGAAGTGCATTCGGCGGCTTCGATTTTTTTCAACCAGCGTTCGAAGTCTGTCCAGGTGAGAATCGTTTCGTAGTGT
The DNA here is from genome assembly GCA_035426125.1 of Rhodocyclaceae bacterium. Taxonomy (GTDB): domain Bacteria; phylum Pseudomonadota; class Gammaproteobacteria; order Burkholderiales; family Rhodocyclaceae; genus Sterolibacterium. The sequence continues at coordinate 13,105 of DAOLZE010000021.1, read as the reverse complement.
TCGCGGTGGTTGGATGTGAGTGCAACCGCCGGCACCTCCGGTGCACTTCTCCCCTTGCCCCTTTGGGGAGAGGGGGCGGGGGAGAGGGCGCTGCCGCTGCTGAGTTCGCGCAGCCATGCCTTGAATTCCAGATGCGCATACAGTTCGCTCAGACGCGCCGTGTCAGGCGGTTGCGGTGCGAGGTCGGTGACTTGCAGCGGCAGTGGCAGGTCGCAGACGACTGTCAGCAGCTTGCGGCCGAGCGGCAGGAAATCAAGAGCACGGCGCAGGTTTTCGCCGACCGCACCACCGATATCATTGGCATGCTCGATGATGTTGTCGAGCGTGGCGTACTGGTTCAGCCATTTCACGGCGGTCTTTGGCCCGACTTTGTCCACGCCGGGTACGCCATCGACGGCATCGCCGGTCAGCGCCAGATAGTCGACGATGCGCTCCGGCGGTACGCCGAATTTCTTTTCAACACCGGTGGCATCAAGCTTCTCGTTGTTCATGGTGTTGACCAGCGTGACATGCGCACAGACAAGTTGCGCGAGATCCTTGTCGCCGGTCGATATCACGCAGTCGATACCCTGCGTAGCAGCGGCGCGCGCCAGCGTACCGATTACGTCATCGGCTTCGACACCGTCAATCATCAGCAGAGGCCAGCCGCTGGCACGGATGCAGTCGTGCAGCGCGGTAATCTGGCGCTGCAGGTCATCGGGCATCGGTGGGCGATGCGCCTTATATTGCGGATACCAGTCTTCGCGGAAGGTCTTGCCCTTTGCGTCGAAGATCACGGCACGATACTGCGGATCATCTGCTTGTGGCTTGTAGTCGCTGAGCAGGCGGCGTAGCATGTTGAGCACGCCATACACGGCGCCGGTCGGTTCGCCGCTCTGGTTGCGCAGATCGGGCATGGCGTGAAATGCGCGATACAGATATGATGAACCGTCGACGAGCAGAAGCGTGGGCATGGGAGAAATCCTGTCGCGCGAGCGGTAAACAGAGTACGGAGTCAATAATCCTGATGGATATTTGTTGCGGACTGACGGCGTCCGGGTCATGTTCGCTATTATCCGGATAGCCTTTTACATGGGGACCCAGCCTTGAGTGCCAAGAACAATTCTTATACTTTGCCCCCAAACCGGGGTATTCCGGATCGTGTCTCTTTTTCAAAATCGGCCGCCTCGTCCGTTGCCTTGGGACACACGGGACGCGAGGCGTGGCGTGTGCTCGGCATTATGTCAGAATTTGTCGAAGCGGCTGATCGTCTCGACAATATCCGGCCGGCGGTGACCATCTTTGGCAGTGCGCGTATTGCGCCGGGTTCTGTCTATTACGAACTTACCGAGCAGATCGCCCGACAACTTTCCGATGCAGGTTTCAGCGTGATTTCCGGCGGTGGCCCTGGTGTCATGGAGGCGGCCAACAAGGGTGCATTCGCCGGCAAGGGCCTCAGTATCGGTCTCAATATCCAGTTGCCGATGGAGCAATCGGCTAATCCATATCAGAACATTTCGCAGAGCTTCCGTCATTTCTTCGCCCGCAAATACATGTTCGTGCGCTTTGCCTCGGCCTATGTCGTGGCGCCGGGCGGCTTCGGTACGCTCGACGAACTGCTTGAGGCACTGACGCTGATCCAGACCAACAAATCGCCGCGCATGCCCATTATTCTTGTTGGCAGCACCTTCTGGCAGGGTTTGCTGGATTGGTTCAAGGCGCACCTTGTGAGCGAGGGCATGATCAGTCCCGGAGACATGGACCTGATCCAGGTCATCGATGAACCGGATCAGGTCGTGGCAGCAATTTTCAAATATTACGAGCGGCGCGGTTTCGAGCGTCTACCTGAGGAACACGATCTGTTGCTCAACCTTTGATAGAATCGCATCATCATTGATGTTATGGCTGGCCGCAGTACTGCCAGTGCAACTCGACAAGGAATCGCCATGCGCCGCATATTCTTTATTTTCGCCCTGTTGCTTGCTTTGCCCGCCGTGGCGCAAACCCAGCCGGAAGGCTTGCAGCCGCTACCCGATTTGCCACCACCGCCGCAGGTTGGCGAATCCGATACCTCGCTTGAACCGCAGGTGGTTATCACCAAGCGCGGCAACGACCGCGTTGAGGAGTACCGGGCGAACGGCAAGCTCTACATGCTTAAAATCACCCCACCGCACGGGGTGCCCTATTATTTGATCGACGAAAAAGGCGACGGCAAGATGTCTCGCCAGGACAGTATGGATAGTGGATTGCGTGTGCCGATGTGGGTGATCGGCACGTTCTGATTCGGTTTATCGATCAGGGTCGTGCAGAGTGCAGGTAGTCCATTCACTTTCACATACCCTCATCTCTCATCTCTCATCCCCCATCCCTTTACATCGTTCCACCAAATCCGGAATTCTGAATTCATATTCATCCTGCCGGTAAAGATATTCACATTTATGGCCCGACCCGGCCAAATTCACAAGGCCGCATGCAAACCCGAACTCTTCCCGCTATCCGCGGCGTTACCTGGCTTGTCGATGGCTTCCGCCTCTACAAGCGCAATCCGCCGCTGCTGACTTTTCTGACGCTGGCCTATCTGACGCTGGCCCTGCTTCTCAGTCAGATCCGGTTTTTCGGCGTCTTGCTGCCGCTTTTGATGCCGACTCTGATTGCGTTGATCGCCAATGTTTGCCGCACGGTCGATCGGGTCTTGCCGCTACCCCCGACAGATGGCATTCAGGTGTTCCGCCGCTCGATCATGAACGGCCTGCGCGAACAGCGCCGCCCTTTGCTGCGGCTTGGCATGCTGCAGTTATGCGGCACCCTGGCGGTCGTCATGCTCGACCGCATTCTGCCCGGAGGCGATACCGAGGCGTTGTTCGTCAACAAGGACGGCGTCTTGAGCCCGGCGGATGGCGTCGGTCCGCTGGATATATTGCTGCCGGTATTGAGGCTGTTTTTGATGGCCTTACCGATGGTTCTGGCGTTCTGGTTTGCCCCCCTGCTGACCGCGTGGAATGCCATTCCACCAGCGAAGTCGCTGTTCTTCAGCTTGGTCGCCGTCTGGCGTAACTGGCGCGCATTTCTGCTCTATGGCTTGACAGCTTTGCTGGCTGGCGCGTTGTTGCCAGGGCTGTTGTTGCTCATCGCCGATTTTTTTTCAAAAGGTCTGGGTGAAGCGATTTCAGCTGCCCTGAGCATGTTTTTGTTGCTGGTGTATGCGCCAGTGCTGATGACCGGCACCTATCTGAGCTATGTCGATGTGTTTGAACGCGCTTCTATTGCCGACAGTGAACCGGAAATAAAATCTGAAGGCGACGAGCATGCATGAAGCGTCGCCGCTGGGAATTCTCGGCGGCACTTTCGATCCGGTGCATTTTGGCCACCTGCGCCTTGCCGAAGAGGCGCGTACAGCGCTCAGCCTTTCCGAGGTACGCTGGATTCCCGCTGGTCGGCCGGCGCATCGCGCTGCGCCATGTTGCACGGCGCAGCATCGTCTGGAAATGGTACGCATGGCAATTGCCGGCAATCCGGCGTTCACACTTGATGCCAGCGAAGTGCACAGTGCCGAGCCGAGCTATAGCGTGCCGACCCTCGAACGTCTGCGCCAGCAGATTGGTGCGCAGCGCCCGTTGGTGCTGGTGCTCGGTGCCGATGCCTTTCTCGGTTTGAGCAGTTGGCACCGTTGGCGAGACATCTTTGCGCTGGCACATCTCGCGGTGGCAACACGACCAGGTTGTTACATTGGCAATGATCGAATGGATGCCGTTCTGTCCAGCGAATTCAGCCGCCGCCTTTGCCACGACGCAGCGGCGCTTGGCGCAAGTAATGCCGGCAGCATTTTCAGCTTTACAATTACGGCGCTGGATATTTCTGCAACAATGCTGCGCACCGCTTTTGTAGCGGGAGAAAGCGTGCGCTATTTGCTCCCCGATCCGGTTCTCGACTATATTTCCAGTCACCAACTTTATTCCAATTGAAATCGCCAATGAACGTTAGCAAGCTACAGAAAATCGTCGTCTCCGCACTCGAGGATATCAAGGGACATGACATTGTCGTCATCAATACCAGCAAACTCAGCGCTCTGTTCGAACGCATCGTCGTTGCCAGTGCCGACTCGACACGACAGGTCAAGGCGCTGGCGCACAATGTTTATGACAAGGCCAAGGAGGCCGGTGCCGATGTCATTGGTATTGAGGGTGAAGCGACCGGCGAATGGGTGCTCGTCGATCTCGGCAGCATCGTTGTGCATGTCATGCAGCCGGCGGTAAGGATTCACTACAATCTCGAAGATTTGTGGCAGGCACGGCCGAAACGTGCAAAGCCTGCCGCCACTGCGGATGATGAATGAAACTGCTGATCATTGCGGTCGGCCTGCGCATGCCTGTTTGGGCTGAAGAGGCCTGTGCAGATTTCATCCGCCGCATGCCGCGCGAGATGCCAATTGAACTGATTGAAGTCAAGGCGGAAGGGCGCAGTGCCGGCAAACCCGTGGCGGCGCTGCTGGCAGCGGAAGCTACACGCCTGCGCGCAGCATTGCCGGCGCGCTGCCGTAAGGTCGTACTCGATGAGCATGGCAGCGATCTGACAACGCATGCGTTGGCGCAGCGTATGGAGAAATGGCTGTCTGGTGGCGAAGATGTTGCCTTCCTGATCGGTGGTCCGGATGGTCTTGATGCTACGTTCAAACAGGAAGCCATCGAGACCATGCGCCTTTCCAGTTTGACGCTGCCGCACGCTCTGGCGCGGGTGCTGCTGGCCGAGGCGCTGTATCGGGCGTCGAGTGTGTTGAAGGGCCATCCCTACCACCGTGAGTAGGGCATAATTCCAGACAGATTCCGTAGACTTTTGATCCCTCACTGACTGTGCCATGACCCGAATCGATTCACGCATTTATCTCGCTTCGCGCAGCCCGCGACGTCGTGAATTGCTGCATCGGATCGGTGTGCAGTTCGATCTTTTGTTGTTTCGCAGTGCACCTCGCGAGGACGTGGAGGTCAGTGAAGCGCTGCTGCCTGGCGAAGCTCCGGAAGCCTACGTTGTGCGCGTCGCCTGTGCCAAGGCGACGCACGGTGCCAGGTTATTGTCCGAGCGTCAGCTTGTTCCGCAGCCGCTGCTTTCCGCCGATACGACACTCGACTTCGACGGTGAAATCATCGGCAAACCGGGTGACGAGAATGAAGCCACGAGGATCCTGACACGTCTGTCAGGGCGCAGTCATCGTGTACTGACTGCCGTCGCCATGACTCATGGCACGCATCTCGAGCATGTTCTGAGCGTCAGTACGGTGCACTTTCGTGATCTGGGCAAGGATGAAATCCATCGCTATGTGCTTTCCGGGGAGCCCCTCGACAAGGCCGGTGCGTACGCGATTCAGGGCTACGCGGCAATATTTGTGACTGAAATCCATGGTTCGCACAGCGGTATCGTCGGTCTGCCGTTATGTGAAACCGCCCAATTGCTGCGCCGTTTCGGATGTCTGGTATGACGGTATGAGACCATGAGCGAAGAATTCCTGATCAATTTTACCCCGCAGGAAACCCGCGTCGCCTTGATGCAGCAAGGTGCCGTCCAGGAACTGCATATCGAGCGCAGCGCAAGCTGCGGCATTGTCGGCAACGTCTATCTTGGCCGTGTCGTGCGGGTGCTTCCAGGGATGCAATCCGCCTTTATTGACATCGGCCTCGAACGCACCGCTTTTTTGCATGTCGCCGATATCTGGACGGAGCGCGGCTTGAATCTTCCAGGTACCGTACCGCGGCCGATCGAGACGATTCTTGTCGAGGGGCAAAACCTGATGGTTCAGGTTTTGAAAGATCCAATTGGTAGCAAGGGAGCACGTCTGACAACGCAAATGTCGATTGCCGGACGGCTGCTGGTGTATCTCACCCAGGATCGGCACATTGGTATTTCGCAGCGTATCGGCGGTGAGGCCGAACGCGAGCAGTTGCGCGCCCGCATCCAGAGGCTGGTTCCGGTGGACGAGCCCGGCGGCTTCATTGCCAGGACCATGGCGGTAAGCGCCAGCGATGAAGAGCTTGCCAGTGACATTGCCTATCTCAGGCGTATCTGGCTGGAAATTCTCAACCGCTCGGCCAATGCCAAGGCACCGGAAATGCTGCATCACGATTTGACACTGGCGCAGCGTGTGTTGCGCGATCTTGTTTCGCCGGAAACAACCCGCGTGATCATCGACTCGCGCGAGAACTTTCAGAAGCTCAGCACATTTGCCCAGGAATACATGCCGCAGGTTGTCGGTCTGCTCGAACATTACACCGGAGCCAGGCCATTATTTGAGCTGCATGGCATTGAGGATGAAATCCAGAAGGCGTTGGCGCGACGCGTTGATCTGAAAAGCGGCGGCTATCTGATTTTTGACCAGACCGAGGCGATGACGACCGTTGACGTCAATACCGGCGGTTTCGTCGGTGTAAAGAATTTCGACGACACTATTTTCAAGACCAATCTCGAGGCCGCGCAAACGCTCGCTCGCCAGTTACGCCTGCGCAATCTTGGCGGCATCATCATCGCCGATTTCATCGACATGGAAAATGAGCAGCACCAGACGGCGGTGCTCGCAGAACTCAACAAGGAGCTTGACCGCGACCGTACGCGTATCACGGTGAACGGATTCACTGCGCTGGGTCTCGTCGAAATGACGCGCAAGCGCACCCGCGAATCGCTTGCTCACGTACTTTGTGAATCCTGCCCAACTTGCGGTGGCCGTGGTGAGGTAAAGACGGCACGCACCATTTGTTATGAAATTCTTCGTGAGTTGTTGCATGAGGCGCGCCAGTTTGATGCTCTCGAATATCGGGTGCTGGCTGCACCGGCCGTTGCCGATCTGTTTCTTGACGAGGAGTCACAAGCGCTTGCCATGCTTTCCGATTTCATTGGCAAGCCGATATCGTTGCAGGCTGAAACCGGCTACAGCCAGGAGCAATACGATATCGTTCTGATGTAATTGCCGCGTCATTGCCAATGCTCCGGACGGCGATAATATGATTTCCTGATCAGGTATGGTTTTGAGCGGTTTGTGCTATAAAAAGATCTTTGCGGCATGGTGTGCATTGATATTTTTCAGAGGCAGGCGCATCATCCAGAAACTTTCCTCCACAAAAGAACCCTTCCGTTGAAGGGGTTGCTGTCAATTCAGTTGGTGGGGGTGGTTTATTTGTCTTTCATTTTGTGTCAGGATGACAGCCCTTTCGCTGTTTGACGAGCAGTCCTTTTGTCTGGAACGAAAAAATGAGCAAACGAACCCTTGTTGTCGCCCTTTCCTTGATGGCAGGCAGTATCTGCCAATATGCGCAGGCTCAAACGGATGAGCACTTTGATATTTCCCGTTTTGCGATCGAAGGCAATACGCTGTTGCCGGCAGCAAGCATTGAAGGACTTGTCGCGCCTTTTTCGGGTAAGCAGAAGGTTTATGGCGATGTCCAGCGCGCGCTTGAAGCACTCGAGGCCGCCTACCGTACTGCCGGCTACGCTACCGTTCATGTATATGTTCCCGAGCAGGAATTGAGCGGAGGCATCGTCAAGTTGATCGTGTCGGAGGGCGTCATCGGCAAGGTCGCTGTGACGGGTAACCAGCATTTCAGCGAGGCCAATATTCGCGCCAGCTTGCCGGCGCTCAAGGAAGGTACGGTACCGAATGCCCGGGTACTTTCTGAAAATATCCAGCTTTCCAACGAAAATCCCGCCAAGCGGATTGATGTGACTCTGGGCGTTGGGCAGGGCGCAAGCAAGATCGATGCAAAAGTCGCAATCACAGAAGAAAAACCGCAAAAATTCTTCATGACGCTCGACAACACAGGAAATGCGTCAAACGGCAGATATCGCCTGGGGGTTGCTTATCAGAACGCCAATCTTTTCGATCTCGACCATGTGCTGACGCTGGCATACACGACATCGCCCGACAAGCCACGCGGTGTCGATGTCAATATCTACAGCGTTGCCTACAGGCTTCCCCTGTATGACTGGGGCGACAGTATCGACATTGTCTATGGCAATTCCGATGTGAATACCCCGATCGTACAGAACACCGGCTTTGGCCTGTCAGGTAAAGGGGAGGTCGGTAGCCTGCGTTACAACCATTACTTCCCGCGTCAGGGCGAATATTCCTCGAAGCTGACGTTCGGTGTCGACTACAAGTATTTCGACAATAGCTGCAGCTACAATGGCACCCCATATGTTGCAGCCAGTTGTACGCCCTATACCACGCGTCCGCTCAGTGTTACCTACTCGGGTGAATGGCAGGGCGCAGGCGTGCTTGCCGATTATCATCTGGGCCTGTTCTACAATTCTCCGCTCGGATCCGAGTATCCAAACAGCGGCGGCGGCACTGACCGCTACAGCTTCATCGCCAATCGGTCGGTCGATGATCATTTCAGCATTCTTCGTTTCGGCGGCAGTTATATGGCGACCGTGCTGACCGATTGGCAAGCACGACTGGCATTTTCAGGCCAATATGCGAACAATGGTCTGGTGCCCGGCGAGCAAATTTCCCTCGCTGGATCGACTGCGGTACGCGGTTTTGGCGAGCGAGCCGTTACCGCTGATACCGGGCATCTGGTCAATCTTGAGCTCTACTCTCCGGAATTGGCAGGCAATTTGAAATTGCCGGGAAATCTGCGCGCTGTCTTTTTCTATGACTTTGCACGCGGCCATAACAACGACTTACTGGCACAACCGCCAGCGACCAATGTCGGCATCGCTTCCGCAGGCGTGGGTCTGCGCTACAACCTGCAAAAGGATCTGACTTTCCGTACCGATTTTGCCAACGTGCTCAAGGCCGGCCCGGTCGGAACAGAAAGTCGTGGCGACTGGTTCGGTCATGTCAATTTGGTCTATAGCTTCTAGAAAATAACCACGGGCTATGTGAAATAGTTCATAACGAGCTGGATTATTTTCAGTAGAGAATAATCGAAAATGGATCTATGTCGATCCTTCCCGTTTCAGGAGTCACCGCCATGAAAACGCACACATTCAAGAATTCGACCACCTTCCTCCCCAAGGCCCGTACGCGCCTTCTGGTGATAGCCGTTGCCGGCTGTTTTGCCAGCACCGGATATGCCCTGCCGGTTGGTCCGCAGGTTGCTGCGGGAAGTGCCAGCATCAGCCAGACGGCCAATGCGCTAACGGTTAACAATAGCAACAATGCGATTCTCAACTGGCAAACGTTCAGCATTGCAGCCAGTGAATCCGTGCGTTTCAACCAGGCTTCGGCCAGTAGCAGCGTTCTTAACCGCGTGCTCGCCAACGATCCAAGTATTCTGCTCGGCCAGCTCACATCAAATGGCCGCGTCTGGCTGATCAACCCCGCCGGCATACTGGTGGGGCCTGGCGCGCGCATCGATACGGCTGGCTTTGTGGCATCGACCATGAATGTGCGGAACGAGGACTTCCTGGCCGGTCGGTTGGCATTCCAGAGCACCCCCGGAGCCGCCGATGTCGTCAATCAGGGCAGCATTACGACGCCAGACGGTGGCAGCGTATATCTGGTTGCGTCGAACGTCAGCAATGAAGGTGTTATTCATACGCCGCATGGCGAGACCCTTCTGGCTGCCGGGCAGAGTGTGCAGCTCCTTGATACCGCAACACCGGGCGTCAAGGTGGAGATTGCCGGTGCAGCGGGCAACGTCACAAACCTCGGGCAGATTGTTGCCGATGTCGGACAAGTCGGCATGGTTGGCGCATTGGTGCGCAATAGCGGCACCTTGAATGCCAGTAGCGTTGTCTCCGAAGGTGGCCGGGTTTTCCTCAAGGCCAGTCAGGACGCCTACGTCGACAAGGACGGGCGGATTATCACAACGGGCGTCAAGGGCGGCAGTATTGAGGTGCTCGGCAATCGCGTTGCAGTGATGGATAACGCTCAGCTTGATGCTTCCGGACAAAATGGTGGCGGTAGCGTGCTGGTCGGTGGCGATGCGCACGGCGCCAACCCGGCTGTACAGAATGCTAATGTGACCTATTTTGGCGCTAATGCCGGCATCAAAGCCGATGCTCTCGGGAATGGCAATGGTGGCAAGGCGATTGTCTGGGCCGACGACACTACGCGTGCTTACGGTAGCATTTCCGCCAAGGGTGGGACGAACGGCGGCGATGGCGGTTTTGTCGAAACATCGGGACATCGCTACCTGGATGCCAAGGGCGCACGCGTCAATGCCTCTGCAAGCCATGGATCGGCGGGGCAGTGGCTGCTTGACCCCACCGATATCAACATCATATATGGCGGATCCGTTAGTGGCGGTTGGCTGATCGGTGGTGTGTTTGCCGCTGGAGCAGACACCGCAACAGTCGCGGATACCGACATTAATAGCGCACTTTCCTCTGGTACCAGCGTGACCATCAATACCTCATCGGGGTATGGCGGCCAAGGCAATATCACGGTCTATGGAACGGCAGATAGTGGCGGCGCGGCCCATGTCATCAATACCTACGGCGGCGCGCTCGGCCTGACGCTGACTGCAGATCGCAATATCGAGATGCACGCCGGGTCTTCAATCACAGGCAGCGTCGGCAGTCCGCTGAATGTCACAATGTCTGCAGGGGCGAGCCCCTATGGCGGCGGCATTTCTCTGGCCGGCAATCCCCTGCAAACTTATGGCGGGGCGATTGATTTGAGCGCTACTGGCGGTAGCGTCTCAGGCAGTACGCCGCTCGATACGCGCTCTTATTCTGGTTTCGCACCGGATGCCGGCAATATCGTTGTTTCTGGCGACAGCATTTCTCTCGGCACCCTGAATGCATCGGGTGGCGATGGCGGCGGCCGTGGCGGCTATGTTTCGCTGACAGCAAATGGCGCTATCACAACCGGCACCATCGATACGCATGGCGGTAATGGTGCGGCGGCCGTTTCTTCTGCTTATGGCGGTGGTAACGGCGGTGATGGTGGCAATGTATGGGTAACAAGCTATGGCGGCCATATTCAGATTGCCGGTATTGATGCACATGGCGGCAATGGTGGCACCGGTTACGGCGGTTCTTTCGGTGCCACCAGTGGCGGTTCCGGCGGTTCTGGGGGTACGGTAACTTTGTACGGTGGCAGCATTGGACTGACCGGCGACGTCCTGACTTATGGCGGGAACGGTGGCGCTGGCGGCAGCGGCTCCAGTGGTAACAGCTACAGTGGTGGCAATGGCGGCTGGGGTGGCTACGGCGGCAGTGTCAACCTGACAGCAACCGCTGGCGGCATTCAGCTTGCCAGTATTAATACGCATGGCGGCAATGGTGGCAATGGCGGGGGGCATGGCAGCTTTAGTGGTTATAGTCTCGGCAGCGGCAGCGGAAGTAGTAGTGGCGGCGGTGGTGGTGCAGGTGGCCGGGGTGGCAATGGTGGTAGAGGCGGAAACGTGACGCTGAATGCGACCGGCGGCGGCATCAGTCTGACAGGCATTGATGGACGTGGCGGTAATGGCGGTAATGGCGGCAATGGTGGTTCTGGTAGCACTGGCGGAGCAGGTGGTAGCGGGGGCAGTGGTGGCAAAGGTGCCAATGTCGCATTGACAGCCTCGGGCGATATCGGCGTCTCCAGCGGCGGAATCAACGCCTTTGGCGGTGCTGGCGGCAACGGCGGTGCGGGTGGTAGTGGATATTATGGCGGTTCAGGCGGCCATGGTGGATGGGGCGGGAGTAGTTCCGGGGGATACAACAACATTTACATCGATGCGGGCGGGAACGTTTCTCTCAATGGCGGCATCAAAGCCTACGGCGGTGCGGGTGGCAACGGTGGGGCGGGCGGGTCTGGAGATAGGGCGGGCGCAGGCGGCGATGGTGGCGAGGGTGGACGGGGCGGGCAAGTCAATCTATATGGCGGCAGTATTGCACTGACGGGCGGCATTGATGTCCATGGCGGTGCAGGCGGTGCGGGTGGCAATGGCGGTGCAGCCAGCAGGTCGGCTGGCAATGGTGGTGTGGGTGGCAATGGCGGTTCGGGCGGGGATGTCACTCTGGACGCCAGCAGCGGCATTTCGCTGTCAGGCGGGATCGATGCACGTGGCGGTGCCGGTGGCGCTGGCGGTGCAGGAGGGGCGGCCGGTAGCAGTTCGGGCGGCTCGGGCGAGGCAGGCGGTGCCGGCGGTTCGGGCGGATACGTCACCATGAATGCCGGTGGCAGCATTGCGCTGACGGGTGGTATTAATGTCTCTGGCGGTGCCGGTGGTGCTGGCGGCGCAGGGGGATCAGCCAGCAGCAGTTCGGGCGGCAACGGCGGCAATGGCGGTTCGGGCGGTTCGGGCGGACAAGTCGCCATGAATGCCGGTGGCAGCATTACGCTGGCGGGCGGCATTTATGCTCAAGGTGGCCAGGGCGGTGCAGGCGGCTTGGGTGGCGATGGATATTATTCGGGTGGTTCCGGTGGCTACGGTGGTTCCGGTGGTTGGGCTGGTTCGGTCTATCTCGAGGGCGCGAGCATTGTCGAGACGGGCAATATTGATACGCGCGGCGGCAATGGCGGCAAAGGCGGCAAAGGCGGCAATGGTTACTACTATGGTGGCGACGGTGGCGCAGGTGGTTCCGGCGGTAGTGTCAGCGCCGGTTATGGCGGTACCGTAACACTTATCGCCAACAGAACCGCGATCTCGGTGACCGGCGATATTCTTGCGTCGGGTGGAGCGGGCGGTGGCGCCGGACAAGGTGGCGATGCAACATCTGGTTACGGCGGTTACGGTGGTTGGGGTGGTTCGGGTGGTGCGGGTGGGTCCGGTACTGGCGGCGTGGTTATCCACGCAGCGACCAATGTCACGCTGAAAGGCAATGTTTCGGCAAATGCCGGTCCGGGTGCCGTGGGCGGTGCGGGCGGTTTGGGTGGGTATGGCGGCTCGGTTGCTGGCGCATCCGGCTACGGCGGTGTCGCCGGTCCGGTTGATGTGACTGTCGATGCTGGCAACCTTACACTTAGCTCCGGAAGCAATATTTCGGCGGCCGATATCACACTCAAGTCCGCCACATTCACCAACAACGCCGGCGGCAATGTTCTTTCGGCAGCGAATCGCTGGCTTGTGTATTCGCATGACCCGCTGGGCGATGTTTTCGGTGGCTTGATGAGCGGTAACACTGCTGTGTGGAATGACGGTGCGCCAGGACCGGGCAATTATTTTGTGTTCGCCATCCTGCTGAACAGCGTCGGGACGGTTATCCTGCA
>DAOLZE010000020.1:0-18580 GCA_035426125.1 Rhodocyclaceae bacterium | reverse complement strand
ACCACAGGATACATCCCTTCCAGCGGTCGCGCCTGCCAGGCGGTGACCTCGGCCAGCACCGCATCGGTCACCGAACTGATGAATTCCGGCGACACCTCGGTGCCGTACTGCTCAGCCAGGAAACCCTGAATCTCGCGGACGGTCATGCCCCGGGCGTACATGGCGACGATCTTGTCGTCGAACCCGGTGAAGCGCCGTTCATGCTTGGGAATGAGCAGAGGCTCGAAACTCCCTTGCCGATCACGCGGGACATCGATCCGCAGTGGCCCATCATCGGTCAGCACAGTCTTGCCGGTCGCACCGTTGCGATGGTTGCTGGCTTCTCCAGGTTTCTCGGCGCCGGGCGGATAGCCCAGGTGGTGACTGAGTTCGGCGCCCAACGCACGCTCAATCAGCGCCTTCTTGAAAGCCATCGAGGCTGCATTGATCGCCTCGGCGCTCATCGGGCCGCTGACCATCTGGTCAATGAATTCCTTGGGAATGCTGGGCAGCGCCGCTGCCGGTTTCTTCTTGCTCGTCTTGCTTGGCATACATGCTCCTTACTGACATGTTATGCCTCACACACAAAATTTCTGACAGGCTCCGCCCGGCCAGCAAATCCCTCACCTTGGTCGAGATATTCCCAAGCTTAAACGTCGGCTAAGCTCTTGCTGACCACGCCGGACTTGTCCAGGGCGATCATATCCCTCATAGCAGCCATTTTGTGCTGATACACCGTGCCCTCCAGCATGACCCGTTCCAGGAATTCGGCGATGCCTGGCTAATTGCGGCAGACCAGCAGTTTGCTGCAAGAAACGGCGCATTGCCGACCTTCAGACCGGATACTGCATACTGAGATCCTGGAACGAGCATTTTGGCGATGCCGGCTTCTAGGATTTGCACATAGGGATCGATCGAGGCATCGGCTGGTTCGGCCATCACCCGCGCCCGAAGTGCCGCATGTTCAGGTTCGCCCCAGGAATTTAGGGCAGAAAAAGGTGATCCGAGCAGTAGCACCTTTCTCAATGCCGGCGCGAAATCCGCTACGCGATGTTTCTCCACCCAGTAGGCTGCCGTCTTGAACTGGACGATATCAATGGGTGAAAGCGGCTTGGCGTCGAGGCGGACCGCGATATCGGCCGTGGTGGGCTCGACAAACTTGATCGCCCACCTGCCCACCCCTCCATATGAATTTTCCTCGGGCAGAACACCGAGTCGTCTTGATCGATGAATTTGGCTGACAGGGCATTGAACACTATTCCATTGGCGTTTGGTTCGCTCTTGAAGAGGAATTTGTGCATTGCTTTCTAAGTTTCGTGCTCTCTAGTCATCGGAGTGGCCAGTCAACAAGTAAAACACACCAAGCACAGAGCCCCAAACCCAATAAGGCAACATCAAAATTGCTTGCCAAGATTGGGCCAAAAATATTCAAGCGCCTGTTATGACGTTCGTCAGATAGGCATAAAGTTAGAGCTGAGTTACGCTTTGGCACTTAGGGTAATGATCTTGCCCCCTGCATAGAGCGATTTGACGGCACAAAAATGCCGTGCGGGTGTTTTGGGCTTTCTGTGATCAAGGTTTTTTTGAATTTGGTAAGGCTTAAAAGAAGAAATTGATGGGGGGCACAAATCGCTTAAAGAACGGGGGATTCGTTTTTGTCCCGGATGGTTCTGGTGTCGGCCGACTTGAGAGCATTTCGGCTCAGGATGCCATCGTTACACTATTTCATTCCTTCGTCGAGAAAGAAGAACTTCGGCTCCCCGTAACTTGTTTGGTGCGTGCCTTTCTCAATCCCGGAACACGGGTTTATTTAATTTCCGAAGATGGCGCCCCAAGAATTGGTCGTGTCGTCAACTACGATATTTCTGAAAATGGTTATGTCAATTATGAGGTGCAGTTTCCCAATCGGCGAAATGAATATTTCCCAGAAAACGATTTGCGCGTGCGCTGCTGGCGCGCTAGAGGGGATCCAGCAGAGATCTTAGCTGCCGGTATTGGCGAAGCCCAATTTCTGCACGATCGGCGGATGGCGGCGACGGGGCAGTTAATTGAAGCCCGCGCAAGTGCGCAGGGCCTGACTGGACTTCTTTCCAGCGGTATCGAGTTTGTTCCCCATCAGGTCTCGGCAGTTCGTCGCGTATTGAGCGATCCGCACTTGCGCTACTTGCTTGCCGACGAAGTCGGGCTTGGCAAGACCATCGAGGCTGGCGTTATCATCCGGCAGATTCTTATCGACAGTCCTGAGAGATACGTTGTTGTGTTAGTGCCGCGCGCCCTCGTTTCACAATGGCGAAACGAGTTGCGAGAGAAATTCTACGTTGATGACTTCCTTGGTACCGCAGAAGTTTTCGCCCACGATGAATTCGACGAACTTGAACGGATTCCGGATCTTCTGGTGATCGACGAGGCCCACCACCTCGTTGGTGACGAACTGGAATCCGCAATCCGGGTGCGACTTACCGAACTCGCTCATCAGGCACCGCGCTTATTGTTGCTGTCGGCAACCCCCGCGCTAGCTAATCCGGAGAAATTCCTGTCATTGCTAAACTTGCTCGATCCGAATGCTTATCGCATCGACGAGTTGGAGGCTTTCAAAAGTAAGTTGGACCAGCGGCAAGAGTTTGGTCGACTTCTCCTTGGCCTGATTCCAGATTCGCCTGGGCTAATCTTACGACGTCGGGCAAGCGATGCGAAACGTCTGTTCCCCGGTGACACAGATGTCGAGGTCCTTGCAAATCGCTTGGAGAATGCCACCAGGGACGGCATCGAGGATATCGCCATGCTCACCTCTGCGCTCAGTCAGCATATCGCCGATACTTACCGCATCAATCAGCGAGTGATTCGCTCCAGGCGATCGGATGCGGCGGGATGGGAGTTTCAACTACGAGGGCCGAAGTTCCAGGAGGGAGAGAAACCGGGTTTTTCGCACGTACAGGTTGACGATGACGAGGATCGGCGCATCCAGGACATCGTCAACGCCCTGGAAGATTGGCGTTGTGCGGCGCATAGTGCTGTCGAGGAGGCTTCGGACGAGATTCGCTTGCAGACTGCGCTTCGTTATCGTGACCTCGTTGAGGTTCTCGGTATTAGCGTTGAGGCTTTTGCGGATGCCATTATGTTGGACGCGATCTTGTTCCCGGGTGAGGAGGAGATTCGGGAGGATATCCGGTCGATCCTAGATTCCGATCCCGGGCCGCGCCGCAAATTAGAAGTTGCGGAAGACAGTCTTCGTTTGCTCAAAGGGCAGTTTCAGGCGCACGCCACCGTCAAGATTGTGGCTTTTTGCTCGGCAACCGCTACAGCGCAAGCGCTTCACAAGAAAATTACGCGGTTTGAACGGGCCACAGCCTGCGTGATTACCCGGGACCTTTCGCCAGAACAGGTCGAAAGTATCCTCAAGCAGTTCGTCGAATCGCCTAATACCTGGTTGCTGATCGCGGATCGTAGCGGCGAAGAAGGCCTGAATCTGAGTTTCGCGGATGCGATTGTTCACATCGATCTGCCATTGTCGGCAACCCGCATCGAACAGCGCATCGGCCGTGTGGACCGTTTCGGTCGGCGTAAGGCCGTTATCCGCCAGCGCATCATTCTTCCCTATACCGATGACGGCAGCGTCTGGTCGGCGTGGAAAAATGTACTTGCTGAAGGATTCCGGGTTTTTCATGAACCCATCAGCGATATCCAGTTCCTGCTCGACGAAATTGACCGTGAATTTGCGCTGGCTATTTTCGATGGTGGCGTAATAGGGTTGGAGGCATTTGCTGAAAACTTACGCGAAAAGGTGGTGGCTGAGAGAAAAACTCAGGATGAGCAATATGCTCTCGATCGATTAGCTCTAGCGGATGAGAGCGTCGCTGCATTTATCGAAACGATGGATGAATTCGAGGAAATGGAGAGCAAATTCGGTGAGGCACTGGAGTCCTGGTTGGTGGTCGCGCTCCAGTTGACGCGTTATCGGCCTTCGCCGCAAATCCCCGACATATTCTGCATGGCTTGGGGGGAGCGTACCTTGGTGCCGCGTCAGCCCTGGAAATCCCAGTTCGGCCTAGATAGCCCGGGCAGGATGACTTGGCGGCGGCGCATTGCAATTACTAACCCGGGCGTTGTTCTGGAACGGCCAGGCAGTCCATTGTTGGACTCCTGTCAGCGATTCATGCGCTGGGATGATCGTGGCGCCACCTTCCTGACCTTGCGCATCGATCCTGCCTGGCCGAAGGAAAGCCCGCCCTGGTTGGTGTTCAAACTATGTTTTGTCATTGAACCGGACCTTCCGGAAACCTCTGAGATATTTTCCCGAACCGATGACATGGCAGGTTTGCGTCGAGCGCAGCAGTTCCTGCCGCCGTCCCTGCACATGATTTATCTCGATGTTAAAGGGATGCCGATCTCCGACGTGGACCATCTGGCGATGCTGGAACGGCCGTACTGGAAGACGCGGGACGGGCGCCAGGGCGACCTGAATCTTGGCAGTCGCCCGGAGTTGTTGGCTGAATTCATCGATCCAGCCTTGCTGCCTCCCCTCTGTGCACAGGTATGCGAGCAAGGAAAGTACGAAATCCTTCGACAGCGTGAAGTCCTCGCTATGCTCGAACAGGCTGCCCACCGGGCGCAAGCGGATGCCGAACGGCGCAGGCGTCGCCTATTGAGGCGCGCGCATTTCGATGGCCTTGATATCAGAGGTGAATTGAACGTCAATCAACAAATCGCGCTAGCTGTGGAACAACCACAGATTCGCCTCGAAGCCATCGGACTGTTTGTCGTTTGCGGACAAATTGGTTTAGCCAGCGAAACCCTATGAATGAAGCTGCCTTATTCCACAAACTAATTCGTCTGCTGGCAGGACAATGCGACGGGGACAGTTGGTCCACAGCCGACATTCCCGCCTTCGACCGACTTCGTCGAGCACTCATCGCACAACCTCACCAAGTCTCAATCATGGACCTGGCAGTACTCCTGAGGCAGGCCTTGGTATTTGAATCGATGCGTCGAAATTGGGCGCCTCCGGCTGAATGCGATGTGTTGGGTGCCCGATGGATGGCGTTGCAAGACTGGTCGTCATTTGGCCTGAGTGCTGTCTCCATTCCTGGGGGGTGGCGTGTTTCCCCGCAGCCTTGGCGACCTGATTGGATCGCGGTCGATGGGACGGCTTCCCTCGAAGCCAGGGCTTCTGCCGAAAACGTATGCCGGCATTTCGAAGCAGCGTCGGTGCCGGCTGATCCTTTTCTGTCCAAACTAAATCGCAAGGCTTATCGAAGCGCCGCCCAGCGTAACGCTGTTCGGGCAGCATTACGGACTCCCGTAGGGGGCACGCTAGTTATCACGCTGGCGACGGGTGAAGGAAAGAGCCTGATCCCGCACGCTGTGGCCATAACTGGTTATGGCAGTTATGCCGGCCAGTCCAGCGATGGTGGGGTGACACTGGTTGTTGTTCCTACCGTTGCTCTGTCCATCGATCAGGAGGCCGCTGCTTCGGGTTTGGGATTCGCGTTACCACTGGCCTACCGGAGCGGGGACCAGGAGAAGAACCGACAAATCATTGAAAGAATCGAGGCGGGTAGCCAGTCATTGTGCTACGCCTCGCCGGAGGCGGTATGCGGAGCATTGCGAGAACCGTTGAAGGCTGCCGCTCGCGCCGGGCACCTCAAGGCTATAGTCATCGACGAAGCGCATCTGGTTGATGCCTGGGGTACTGGTTTCAGAACCGAATTCCAACTGCTGGGTGGCTTGCGCCGGGAATTGATTCAACTTTCACCCGAGTGCAGGCAGCCACGCACTCTTCTCCTTTCCGCAACGCTCACCGAAACCGCACTCGAAACCTTACGAACGTTATTCGGTGCTCCGGGCGAGTTCGCTGAATTTGCCGGCGCAACTCTTCGGCCAGAACTCGAATATTGGCTCGCTTCGCCGGCGAACGAAGCTAAGCGCGTAGATCGAGTTATCGAGTCCTTGCACCACGTTCCCCGGCCGGCAATCCTTTACGTCACCCGGGTGAGCGATGCGGAAAACTGGTTTCAGTATATTTTTGGGCTGGGCTTTCGGCGCATCCGCCTGGTGACGGGGAAGACTAGCCTCGGCGAGCGCGAAGCCGTGCTCGCCGAATGGCGCGCTGGCAATATCGATTTGGTTATCGCTACGTCAGCATTCGGACTGGGTATCGATTATCCACATGTCCGAAGTGTTATCCATGCGTGCATTCCCGAGTCGCTGGACCGTTTCTATCAGGAGGTCGGCCGGGGTGGCCGCGACGGACGAGCGTGTATGTCCCTGTTGATCCCGGCGCATGAAGATTGGTCTGCGGCCAAACATGTTAGCGATGTCACGGTCATAGGTATCGAGCGTGGTCTGCAGCGCTGGAAGGCGATGTTTGAGAATGGGGAGCATCTCCCAAACAGTTCAGTTTTCCATGTGCGACTGACCACCAGTCCCGGTCAGGGCGATGACGATATCGATATGGTTGGCGAACGCAGTGCGGATTGGAATGCACGAACCCTGACCCTCATGGAACGCGCGGGATTTATCCGGCAATGCGGCATGGAACGCCGTACGAACAATTACGAACCATGGCAAAAAATCGAAATTCTTGACCACAATCACCTGCACTACGATGCGTGGCAGAGGCGGGTCGGGCCTTTGCGACATGCCATTGCTGAAGCGAACAGCAATAACCTTGGCTTAATGCGACGATACATCCTCCAACAGGAATGCATTACCCGCTTGTTGATTCAACTTTATGGCGACGACCGGGTCGGTGCGGCTTGCACCTCGTGTTCTCGTTGTCGCGCGATGCCAGCGTCGCGTATCTCGCCGGTTGCTACTGCGCAGACTTTCCCATGGCAGCAGCCACTTCCACCTGCGGATCATGTGCTGGGGTTGATGGACGACCGCTACCGCATAATCGTCTTTTACGACCCGGCCGGGCGTGATTCGCGCTGGTTCCGGCGTTTGGGCGAAGTGTTCGAAGTCCTTGGGCAGAATGGCGTGAATAATCTGACTCTGTTGGCGAATCAGGACGAGTTTGATAATGAGGTGACCAGGCGATTGTCTGCTCATCCGTGGTTCGTCGCCAAAGTTGCTCGCCTGCTGCCGGGACGGCTTCCCCCGGGGCCGGAGGTTATTCTGTCGGCCGAACGGCCGCCACTGACCAGAACCAATCTTAGCCCGCGCGACATCAACAAGGCGCGAATCTTTATCCTGCCCTTGGATACCGAGTCACCCGATCGTCTCGGTATCAAGTTGTCCCAGTGTTTCGACGGGCGGATGTTTCTTTTCGACGAATTCCACCAAAGGCTAATGAGATGAGTGTTGTGACAACCGTGGAAGCTGTGCCGAACCGACTGCGTCTGATCTTTGATTATTTTTGTGGCAAAACCCAGTCCGAACCAATCGAGCGAATCGAGAATCTGATGTCGCCACCTGCTCTGCGCCATGGCGGTAACGATTGGGATATTGACAACCCGGCCCTCGTGTTCAGGAATACGCTGCGTGAAGCCTACGCATTGAAGATGGTTGAGGAGAGCGACGGCAAATTGCGCTTTGCCGGCGAAATTCAGGACAAGAGGCGGCGGGATATCGATGCGCTGTTTGTCGACTGGGTCGAAAATCGCCTACTGGCCCCCAGCATTAATGATGAGTATCGGCAGGAAAACGTTGCACCTGCGCTCGCTTGGTTGTTGATGCAGTCGCCGCTGCGTCCGCTTCCGTTCCGCGAAAATCACGCTGACCTCATTCGCCAGCAATTCGGCGAGGGTTCCAATGTCTTTGATCTGACCAACAAGGAGCGCTTCCAGAACCTGGTCTATTGGGCGCGCTATCTGGGATATTGCACCCTGATCGGCAATCGTTCGGTCGTTCCCGATCCGAGCGGTGCGCTGTCGCGATGGATGCCGAGGATTTTCGGAGGTGTCAAGGAAATGACTGTTGATAATCTGTTGCGCGAATTAGCCACGAAAGTCCCTGTGTTGGAGGAAGGGGCGGTTCGGCGCCGTCTTGAAGGCGATCTTGTCGCCGACCCCCTTCGGCGTGACCCGAATCGATTGTCTCAGTCGACCAGTTTGGCGCTAAAGCGGCTTGCCGTGCGCGGCAAAATCGCGTTCAAAGACCTGTCCGACGCGCATAACCGGATTCTCGACTTAGGTGACAAGACGCAGCGCGTAAGCCATGTTGTGCTGCTGGGGAATTGAGCGTGGAGACGATATCTATTTGCTGGAATCCCTCGCGCGTTCGCGAAGTCATCAATCCCGAGGCCGAATCAGTTCCCAATGCTGTATTCCGGGCGGTCCATACCGATCATCAACTCAAGGTGGCTGAACCGGTCGGCACTTCGTTCCAGCAACTGCAACCGGCCGCTTATCGCGACCTGGCGCCGCATGAATTGCTGAATGAGTTTCTGCGTCCGGAACGGCCACATGCCCAGATCGCGATTATCGGCCGGAGTGGATCGGGGAAGTCGCACCTCATTCACTGGATGAACCTGCATTTGCGTTCTAATGCGAGCCACCTCGTCTTACTGATCCCGAAGGCGGGCACTAGTCTTCGTGCTATCCTCGAAATGATCATCGGCAAATTGCCGCTCGTTGCCCAGACACGCTTCATCGAGGAACTTAATCACGTCGGTGACGCCACCACGACGCCGGAGGGCCAGAAACTCCGACTCCTAAATGAAATCGCGCTGGCCATACGCGAAGATACACCGAGAATCCAGTCAGGGGACGAGGCTGAGGTCGAGGAAGAGCTAATTCGGTCGCTGCCTGCCGTGTTCGAGGATCCCTTCCTGCGCAGTCAGTACTACTTGAAGGACGGTTCCATCGTCGCTTCCATTGTCGACCACGTATTCGCCGCGCCAACCGCATATCGGCGGATGGACGAACGCTATCAATTCGGCACCGATGATCTTCCGACGGGGGGGGCCGACTTCAGCAATGCTTCGTCGCTGGCGCGAAACGCGATCAATACAATCTATCTCGATGAAGCTGTCTATAAGTCGATGGCCGTCGAAATCATCAATCGCAATCTCAATACGGCGATTACCCGGACCTTGAGTTTCTCCGGAGATCGATTGATTCAACTGATGCAGTCCCTTAGGCAACACCTGAAGAAGGAAGGGCGGGAGCTCGTTCTGCTCATCGAGGATTTTGCGCGCCTGCAAGGCATCGACCGCGCGCTGTTGCAGGCCTTGCTTACTCAAGGCGACAAGGAGACGTGCCAGATTCGCTGGGCGATTGCCGTCACCACGGGTTTCTTTGAGTCCATCGCCGCGACGGTTTATACGCGCATGACCTATTTCGTCGACATGGACCGTTCGGTCGGCATGGCGTCCGATGGCGCGAGTCAGAGGCGTTCCCTGGCCAATTTCTCGGCGCGTTACCTCAACGCAGTCCGCTTGGGACGGTCGGCGCTCGACGCATGGCATGGTCAGGCGACGGATTCGCAAGAACTCCCACCCAATGCCTGCGATGCGTGCACATCGAAAGTGACCTGTCATGCGGCGTTTGGCACGGCGGGCGACGACATCGGCTTGTATCCATTTACGGAAACCGCCCTGTGGGAAATGGCCACGCGAGTCGACGAGCAGATCGAAACCGGATTCAATCCCCGCGTTCTGCAGAACGCCGTGCTGACCAAGGTGCTCGATAATTTCGCACCGAGTCTCGCGGTAAAGGTCTTTCCACCCAGGGCCCTACTGGACAACCTGAACGGCTTGCGCCACCTTCGTGCCCATGATCGCGGACGTCTGGAAACCCTGTTCCCGGAAGATGGTGTACGCCTCATCACGGCGCTCGAGTTGTGGGATGCCAGCGGTCAACTGGTTAATCTGCCGGAGGGGATCCGCAAGGCTTTTTCCCTGCCGCCTCTACCAGACAACGTTGCTACCGTCGTGCCGATCAAATCGGCAGGTGGCGGCGGCCAGTCTTTGCCCCCTGAATCACCCAAGGCGATGAATATCCCCAAGGAGATTCAATACCTCGAGCAGTGGGCGCGGGGCGAGACGCTCGACCAGGGATTCGCCCAGAATCTTCGGATCAAGTTGTTCGCCTACATCACCGACGCCATCGATTGGGATGGTATCGGGCTCGAACGAAGCTATTACGCCAGTACGACCGGATCCAAGCCATTCCGCCAGAACAGCATCGCATTGTTGAGACAACCGACGCAGCCTGCGCCGTCCACCGTGATGCTGTACATCCCGGCCCCAGATGCCTCGGAAGCCGAAATTGCCCTGACCGCCACTGCATTGCAGGGCCTTTTTGAGGCTGAGCGCAACGATGGGAGCTGGGAATTCCCGGGGGGCATGGAAAAACTTGTCCTTTTCCTGGAGTGCCTGAACAAGTGGGTGGACGAGGTTACATCCCAGTTGCGTCTTCTTGTGCAAGCGACTGATACGTGGTCACCGGTTGCCGCCGCCACCGAGTTGCTGGCGGTCGGTGCCGCACTGTCCGGTCGCCTAAAGGAAAATGGCTCTTACGAGGAGCAACTGATCGCGTGCTTGCAGCCTTGGCCAAACGACATTGCCGCAGTTAGTTCAGAACTGCGAAATATTTTCGAGCGCATCGCGAAGAGGCGGGAAAGGCTGGTTGCCCTAGTTCGCTCTACGATTTCAGCGAGCAAAGGTGGGCAGATAGGGGCAATCATCGATCCGCAACCTATCACCGCCGCGCTCAAATCGATTCGCGGCCACGACTGGTCGCTCGTGCAGATACCACCGGCAACGTCGAACTTCAGCGAGTTGAGGGAAGTCGCAGACTTTTACGGTACGGTAGCCAATGGAATTTGGCCGGCGGCTACCGCCGAACGGTCGCGACGGTTGGCCTGGCTAACCGCTGTTCGAGATGCGTTCGGCCCGGCGCCACAACGGGCGAATATCCTTCAGAATCTTAACGGCCTGCACGATCTGGCAGTCGGAATGGGCTTCGCCGGTCGATACGCCAACGATTTCAAGGCAGCGCTAACGGAATTCGGGGCCGTGCAGTTCGACGATGCGCTCAACGCCTTCTCGGCCCTGGAAACCCAGGACAATCCAACGGCCGGCATCCCGGCTTACGGGAGAGGCCGGATAAATGCGATCAGCGCGACGGATAATTTGATCAGGATCACGCAATTGGTATTGCAAAATGCAGAAAATAGTCTAGAAGTGCTCATTCAGAGCGCCAGTTCGAAAAATGGTAATCTTGATGGCGATTTGGCAAAAATTTGCCAAGCGCTGACGGCGCTGACTCAGTTGTTTGGCGAGTCGGAGGACAACCATGCTGCTTGATCGCGCCATCCAACTTGCTACCCGTGCACAGGAATACAAACTTGCCAACGAACTTGCTAGGGAGGCGCAGGCGTTTGCCACGCGTGTGAGCCAACTGGAAGGGCCCGTCAACGAACTGCATCAGCTTAGGCAACTTGCGGTGGAGTTTGCAGAAAACGGAATCGACATCCCTTTCGACAAAGCGGTCACCCAGGGGGTTGTGAGACGGGCCAAGGAACTGCTCGAGGCCTTCACGGCAGATCCCAAATCCTTAACAGAGGGTGACGAGTCGTTCCGGCAGCAATTCCTGCCCGGCATTCGCAGCGTCAGCCAGCAACTGAAAGTTGCGCTGGAAACGGGATGGCAACAACGGGTGGATAAGGAACTTGAGGCGTTGCCACAGGATGTCCTGACGGCTCTGGAGACCGTCAGCAGTTACAGGGCCCAGATCCTGATGATTCGACGCTGCGACGAGGATGCGAAGCGGTTGCGTTCGATGCTGCCCGCGCTTGGTGAGGTTGCCACCAAACTGGCTGTACTGGCCGAGACAATCACGAAGAAGGATTTGGCTTGGCAGTCGCTGAAAGGTAGTGAGTTACCCGACGAGGTCATCGACTTCCTGAAGCAGGCCGGAACGCACGGCTTCTCCCTGGCCGACGTTACCGCTTCGATTACACAATGGCTGTCTGAGCGCGGACTGTTGGGCAGTTTCCGGATTCGCTCAGTTTGATCACGATGTCCATCTCTAAGCAAGCAGAAGCTCTGCTCGATCACATCGAGGCCATCGAATTCCGCTCCCTCTCGTGGGGATTTGCAGACGGCAGCATGTCCATGGACGAGGGGGTGCGTCTGGCCCAGGAGATCGCCTCCGATGCGCCGGGGGAATTGATCGAGGAGCTTGTCGCCGCGCGCCTTATTTTCGAATGGGACAACGCCGCTGGTGAAACGCGCTACCGATCGAGATTTGCCGAGACCATCCGATTGTTGTCCCGGTTGCGGCAATTGTTTCCTGGTAGGCCGTGGTTCGGCGCCCCACGTCTGGTTTCGGATTTCCGGGTAGATATCCGCCGCCGGCGTTATCCGCGCCGCGATCGAGAGGGCGCGGAAATCTTTTCCGAGCATGAGACGGTGCTCGGCGAATCGCCATTGAGGCGCCGCCTGTGGCATGCACTCGTCGGAGAGGCGCAACTCAAACTCGCAGCTTTCCAGGAGCGTGCCACGCTTCGCCTGCTTTCTCGGGATCCCGATGCCGCGACCATCGTCACGGCTGGTACGGGCAGCGGCAAGACCTTGTCGTTCTACCTGCCGGCACTAATGCGCATCGGCGAACTGAT
Organism: Rhodocyclaceae bacterium; assembly: GCA_035426125.1. Taxonomy (GTDB): domain Bacteria; phylum Pseudomonadota; class Gammaproteobacteria; order Burkholderiales; family Rhodocyclaceae; genus Sterolibacterium. The sequence goes on along the minus strand of DAOLZE010000020.1, from coordinate 6,037 downwards.
TCAGGCGAATCAGTACTGGGTCAAGGCGATCGCAATCTATCCGCGCATCGAACTGCTCAAGGATCAACTCTCTGAAGCCTTTTTTCGTGCCCGCCTGCTCGACGCAACACTAGTCGGCGACGGGCGGCGCCCGATCACCGTCGGCGCACTATTCGGGTCTACCCCAAAGCGGGCCGATAAGCAGTCCCTGCAAAACGCAAAGTGGAAATGGGTGCCGCGTAGCAATTCCTATGTCTGCCCCTGGTTCAAATGCCCCCATTGCAACGGCGACCTAACCTGGCAGGAAGACGATATCGCACAGCAGGTTGAGCGTCTGATCTGCGCTAATGTCCAATGCCGCCAAAGCATCGATAGCAATCGTTTAGTTCTGACCCGCAACCGTTTGGTTAGCCATCCGCCCGACATCCTGTTTACAACCACCGAGATGCTTAACCAGCGAATGTCGGACCTGGCGATGCGCAAGGTGTTTGGGATCGGCGTCCTCAATCAGCAAAAGCCCGTTTTTGCGCTTCTCGACGAGGTGCATACCTATGTCGGGACGAGCGGCGCCCAGGCCGCGCTCGTACTTCGGCGCTGGCGTCACCTTATAGGGGTGCCGGTTACCTGGTGCGGCTTATCAGCTACCCTGCAGGAGTCAGTACGCTTTTTCGCTGACCTGACAGGTGTCGCAAAAGACAATGTCGTCGAAGTGACCCCTGCATTTAACGAACTCGTCGAGGAAGGCGCCGATTACCAGGCCATCCTGCGCGGCGACCCAACACTCCAGGCCTCTGTGCTATCGACGACGATTCAGGCAGCCATACTGACCGCCCGCATGATGGACACGCAGGTTAATGGTCGTTCGTTCAATCGTTTCGGCAAGCGCGTATTCGTCTTTACCGACGATCTAGATGTCACCAACCGCTTGTTTGACAACCTTCGTGATGCGGAGGCCTACAATATTTTTGGAAATCCAGATAACGGTCGTTTTCCGTTGGCCGCACTTCGCGCCCGGCCAAGAGAGGATGATTCGCGTCGAGAAGCTGAGGGGCAGCGCTGGTGGGCGGCTGAGCGGATTGGCCGCAACCTGGCCGACCGTCTTAGGGTGGGGCGGACGACGTCCCAGGATGCCGGGGTGCTTGCCAATGCCGATGTGATAGTCGCGACGGCCTCGCTCGAGGTCGGTTACAACGACGAACAAGTCGGTGCGGTTATCCAACACAAGGCTCCGCGTAACATGGCTTCGTTCCTTCAACGTAAGGGACGCGCTGGCCGGATTCGTGGAATGCGCCCGCTCACAGTTACCGTCTTGTCCGAGTACGGACGGGACCGCGTGGCCTTCCAGGCCTACGAATATTTATTCGAACCTGTGGTGGAGGCGCAGCATCTACCGGTGCTCAACCAGTACGTCTTGCGTATCCAGGCGGTTTTTTCGTTCTTTGATTGGTTGGCATGCGAGGCAAGTCAGTCGTGTCTGAAGGGTTGGATGTGGGACGTTCTCAGCCAGCCTGAAAGTTTCAGTGGGCAACTGGAACCGATGGTTCTTAAACGTTTGACTTCTCTGTTGCGAGGTGAGCAAAGTGTGGTCACTTCACTGACACAACATCTCCGCCGCTCGCTTGGTCTGCAATTGGAAGTGGTGGATTCCATTCTCTGGAATCCACCACGCGCCCTTCTCTTGGAGGTTGTGCCGACTCTGACCAGGCGTTTGGTTCGCAATTGGCAGTTGGCGGCCCCAACGGGAGACGTGAAATTCGATCTCTGGAAGAGCTTCCATCCTTTGCCGGATTTCATTCCGCAAAATTTGTTTAGTGATCTTAGCCTCCCCGAAGTGCAGATCGTGTTGCCGCCTGCGACGGTAAACGATAAGGAGAAGTACGATTCCTTACCGATCGTGCAAACCCTACAGCAACTGGCGCCAGGACGCGTGACAAGGCGGTTCGCTCATGAACGTGGGGGTTTGTGCCACTGGTTCCCGCTAAACTTGGAAGATGACCTCCAGGTCATCCCAATCGACAAATACGCTCGACTCAATGAGGCACTGGGAATATTTACCGGGACGGGAGATGACGGATCGTCCCTAACCATGCAAGTGTATCGACCGTGGGAAATCTGTCTGGCCAAAACGTTGAGCAACGAGGTTTTGCCCACGTCGAATGCGTTTCCGCGCTGGTACAGTCATTTCATGCCGCAGGGGACGCCGGTTGTTGTTCCCGTCCCGCCACGCAGCGCATGGTTCGATCTCGTCTCGGATGTTCGTTTCCATTTACATCGTTTCCGAGGCAGCGTTACCGTGCGGCGGTTTTCGCCCCTGGTACGTGCCAATCTGCGGCGCAAATCCGGCGACAAAATAGTCCAAGTGGAGTATGCCGATCCGCAAGGCAAACCGGCAGCTCTTGGCTTCGAAGTGGAAGTCGACGGTTTCTTTATGGACTTCAAGCTCCCATCGCCCGAGACCCTAGCAAAAGAAACCCTACCCGGCGACCTCTCGGCGAGTTCACGCCTTGCCTATCACCGGTATTGTGTCTTGTCTGACAAGGCCTTGCCTGCGGAAATCGACACTTTACAACGTGAGTGGTTGCACCAGATTTTGATTTCCGCTGCCTTGGCGAAGGCGCAGATGGACGGCATGTCGGTTGGCCAGGCGGCCAAGTCTATTCTGGAAGGGGATCCGGCAAAAACATTTGCCACAGTCTTATACTCGCTTTTCGCGTTACAAGATGTCGAGGCCGAATCGCTCGCCGCCGATGAGGACAGTGAGTCCGAAGAGGAGGAGGGCTCGACGCAGAATGTATCGCGCAAGGTTAGCCGCTTGGAAGAGCGACTACTCAATAGTATTGGCCGGCCCGAGGTCATTCAAAGCCTGCTTGCCCTCGTGCCGGAGTTGGACACGCCCACGTCATCCAACTTTGGTGCCTGGCTGTTCCGGACACTGCACGAGACGCTGGCGGAAGCTGTGCTACAGGCCTGCATCAACTCCGCTCCGCGTCATGCGGCGACGGAAGGCATAGTCGCCGACCTTGAAGTCGTCGAATCGGGGCTCGCCCGCGTCTGGATTACCGAGACGACGCTCGGCGGCGCTGGTGTTATACAGGCGTTCGCTGGTGCGTTCGCCGAAGAACCGCGTGGGCTTTTCCGGGCGATCGAGGCGGCCCTGGCGCCGACCGACCTCGAATTAGCAAGTTTGGGTCTTAAGCAGTTCCTGATACTCACCTGTGACAATGCGTCGATTGCCGATCTTACTCATCGCTTGCGTTCGATGCAGAGCCATCAGGCGCGTGAAGTGATTCAGAGCGAGTTGTACCAGGCGCTAGGCCACAATGGAATTGATGTCGGGCATGCGCTGAGCGTTTCATTGAATGCCCGAATTCTACGTCCTGGAATGGGCGCCGACTGGGATCGCCTCCTACGCGATCTACTACTTTCCTGGGAAAAACTGGAAGCGAAGCACCAAGTAAGCATCGGTTTGCGGGAATTTTGCTACGTGGCGCTTGATCTCCCAGGGGTGCGGGACCGCTTGCGGCAAATGCTCCAGGGCACCTACGCGACTCTGGGCGACGCGGAGTTCATCCAGGTGCTCGGGGGGCTGCTCTGGCCTCGTGGCATCGAGATCCGGCAACGAGCCCTGCAGTCCTACAATCCATTCCGTACGAGGAGGCTCACTGATCCGGCCCTTGTGCGCTGCCTCTTGCTCGCCAATAGTATTCCTACAGTGGTCGTCGGCGTCGACGATTGGCAATCCAGCTTCGCGGCACTCATGACCGAATACGCTACCGTGCAACTGCAGTGCGCGGTGGGTGATGAGCATACCCTGCGGCAAGCCATCGTCGAGGCGCTCTCCACGCCGATCGACGTGGGGTATCTGCAATTCTTCCCCGTTGTTGAGCGCATTGAACGGTCCGATGCCGAGACACGCGCGACCCTGAGCCTGCGGGAGCACGTATGACCTACGAAAATTCCACGGTGCGCGACTTGTTTGGTCCGGGTCAGGGAACGGCAATTCGCGACCTGTTGCAGAGCCTGTTCGCGGCCGAATTGCTTTGCCCCAGTCGCCGACTCTGGCTGCTATTCGGTTGGATTTCGGATATCGCCATCCTGGATAACCGCGCCCGGCAGTTTTCCGTGCTTCAGCCGGATTGGCCCGCCAGCGAAATCCGCCTGTCCTCGATTCTGAAGGTGCTTCTGGGCAGGGGGGGAAGCATCGTGCTGGTCCTCCGCGACGTTAAGCATAACCACGAATTCGTTGATCGCGTCGCCCCGCTTCAGCAGAAATATCCCGGCCAATTGCGGCTTCACCTGGCGCCGGATGTGCACGACAAAGGTATTCTGGGTGACGATTTTCTAGTGAGCGGTTCGATGAACCTGACTTTCAATGGCATCACGGTCAACGATGAACACCTCACTTTGCGCACGGACTCTGCATCCGTCGAGGAGTGGCGGATGGCCCTTGAACAAAAGTGGAAGGACGTCCTGAAATGATCGTCGCTCCGGAGCAAGCGCTTGGCGCTTTCGTCGACCGGTTGCGCGATGCCGTGCAGGTCGCGGCATTGCCGCCTGAGAAGTTGCATGAGTTCGAAGAATTCGCGGCCTCCGTCCGTCTGCGCGAATTTCCCGGTGCCATTCTTGCGTGGCCAAGGACTAGCAAACCGACCGTGTATTATGCCATTGCCAATGATGCGGCCGAATGGCGGCGTCTCCGGCCCTTGCTGCTAGCCTTCGCAGGGCCGACGCTTACCTCCTTCACCGGAAGGATAGAGCCTCTGTTGCCAAAAATTGCCGTCGAGTCACTCCTCATTTCCTCGGGGTGGCCCGTTGTGGCCCGCCTGGTTGCCAGCAGCGATCCAAAAGCTCAGGAGATTGCATCGCGCAGTCTGCGGCGCATGATCCAGATGGTGACCAGCGCACCTCCGACGACTAGGGAGGTGCCGCGGCCGACGAGCCAGTTGCTGGCGCAATTCGTCGATTGCCTGAATGGCAATGATCGCCAGCAGGCCTCCGCTATTCTCGATACCTGTCGCGAAGAGCTCAGACTCGACGCGCTGAATCTCCTGTTTCTGCAGATTCAATTGCTGGCGCATTTTGGTGAATGGCATGCGATCTGCGAGATGCCGGAATTCTCGTCTCTTTGTCATACCAGGAAGCCGAAGACCGTGGCGGTCGCGATGCTCGAGTCCTTGTACCGATGCCATCTGGGCTCGTTGTTGTCTGCTCCCGATATTGCAGTCGAGTTGTCAGTCTGGCGGGAACGGATTCGACCGGTAGCGCTTCCCTTGCTGCGCTTGCCCATACCGCACATGGTGTTGCCGGGCGCCTTGCGGCTTTACGGCCTGGCGGCGCTTGATGCCGCGCCTAGGCAACCCGCACTCGAAGCGGCTTTGCGCGATTTTGCGGGAAGATTAGGCAACTTGTGGGATGCCCTGTTGCAGGTTGACCATGCGGATAACAGCGTAATGCTGCCGACCCCGTTGCCAGTGCAGCAACCTTCGACCGTCCAGGATGCGTTGATTGCCGCCGAGGAGGCGGATACTTTGGGGGCAATCGCTGCGGCACTCAAAAAGGTCGGAGAGTTGAGCGACGATGAACGGGCTAAGCTGCTGAAATCAGAGTCGTTCCGCAGCATCTTTCAGAGCTTGCAAAACCAGACACTGGGGCAAACTCCGCCGACGGCTTGGGTAGAGTGGGTCCAGCGCCTCGGCGATCCAGAGTTCAAATCGTCATACGAGACGATGCAGCATGCCATCGTCGAATGGCCTGCCCAGTCGATCAGGGATACGACGGAAATCGACGCGTTGAGCGATGCCATCGCATGCGTTCCCGATAAGCCGCCAGCCGGGCCTCGCTTGGCCGATGCGTTGCCGTCGCTGGCTGCCTGGGTGGCGAATGATCCGGACTTCCCTCGGCCGGGTATGCTGCCCGTTTACGATGCCCTCATGTTCCATCTCGTAGCCGGTTCACGACGCGCCGCGAAGACCTACGAGTCGGCGTCTATCTTGGTCCGGGCCCTGTTCTCGATCGGTTTGCCAGCCCCACAATATGCGGCCTTGCTGGACGACTGCCT
>DAOLZE010000019.1:0-18646 GCA_035426125.1 Rhodocyclaceae bacterium | reverse complement strand
ATGCACGATTTCCATGGCGCGACCGCCCAAAACATAGCTCGGCCGAACCACCAGCGGATAGCCGATTTCGGCGGCCAGCACCAGCGCATCTTCCGGCGTACGTGCAGTGCGATTCGGCGGCTGACGCAGGCCAAGATCCTGCAACAGTTTCTGGAAGCGCTCGCGATCTTCGGCGGCATCGATCATGTCCGGGCTGGTGCCGATGATCGGTACACCGTTGGCCTCCAGCTCGCGCGCGCGCTTCAGCGGCGTCTGACCGCCGAACTGGACGATGACGCCGGTCGGCTGTTCGACATGGACGATTTCCAGCACATCTTCGAGCGTCACCGGCTCGAAGTAGAGACGATCCGAAGTATCGTAATCAGTCGACACGGTTTCCGGGTTGCAATTGACCATGATGGTTTCATAACCATCCTCGCGCATGGCAAACGCCGCATGCACGCAGCAATAGTCGAACTCGATGCCCTGGCCGATGCGATTGGGACCGCCGCCGAGCACCATGATCTTCTTGCGCGAGGACGGCCGCGCCTCACACTCTTCCTCGTAGGTCGAATACATGTAGGCGGTGGCCGTGGCGAATTCGGCGGCGCAGGTGTCGACGCGCTTGTACACCGGACGGATGCCGAATGCGTGGCGCTGGCGGCGTACTTCGGTTTCCGAAGTACCGAGCAATTTGGACAAACGCCGGTCTGAAAATCCCTTGCGCTTCAGACCGCGTAATTCCACTGCGGAGAATCCTGCCAGCCCACGGCCGGCCAGACTCTGCTCGGTCAGAATGATGTCCTCGATCTGCGCGAGAAACCACGGATCGATGCGCGTCAGCTGGAAAATTTCCTCGAAACTCAGGCCAGCGCGGAACGCCTGGCCGAGATACCAGATACGCTCAGGTCCGGGCGTACCCAATTCGTGCTCGATATCGTCAAGCTCGGCTTCAATCTCGTCGAGACCATACACACCGACTTCGAGGCCGCGCAGCGCCTTCTGAAAAGACTCCTGGAAGGTGCGCCCGATCGCCATGACTTCGCCGACCGATTTCATTTGTGTGGTCAGACGATCATTGGCCTGGGGAAATTTCTCGAAGGCAAAACGCGGAATCTTGGTGACCACATAATCGATCGACGGCTCGAAGGAAGCCGGGGTCGCGCCACCGGTGATATCGTTTTGCAGTTCGTCGAGCGTGTAGCCAACCGCCAGCTTGGCGGCGATTTTTGCAATCGGGAAGCCGGTCGCCTTTGACGCCAGCGCCGATGAGCGCGAAACCCGTGGGTTCATCTCGATGACAATCATCCGTCCGTCATCCGGGTTGATCGCGAACTGAACGTTAGAACCGCCAGTATCGACGCCAATCTCGCGTAGCACCGCGATGCTGGCGTTGCGCATGATCTGGTATTCCTTGTCGGTCAGCGTCTGCGCCGGCGCAACGGTAATCGAGTCGCCGGTGTGCACGCCCATCGGATCGAGGTTCTCGATCGAGCAGACGATGATGCAATTATCCTTGTGGTCGCGCACCACCTCCATCTCGAACTCTTTCCAGCCGAGCAGCGATTCTTCGATCAGCAGTTCACTGGTCGGCGAGGCTTCCAGTCCGCGCTTGCAGATTTCGACGAACTCTTCCTGATTGTAGGCAATGCCGCCGCCGCTGCCGCCCATGGTGAATGACGGACGGATGATCGTCGGATAGCCGATTACTGCCTGCACCTGGAAGGCTTCCTCCATCGAATGGGCGACGCCGGAGTTTGCCGAGCCGAGGCCGATGCGCGTCATCGCCTGCTTGAATTTCTCGCGATCCTCGGCCATGTCGATAGCCTTGCGTGAAGCACCGATCATTTCGACATTGTATTTTTCAAGTACACCATGCTTGGCCAGATCGAGCGCGCAATTCAGCGCTGTCTGCCCACCCATGGTTGGCAGCAGGGCATCCGGGCGTTCCTTGGCGATGATGTGCTCGACCACCTGCCAGGTAATCGGCTCAATGTAGGTAACATCGGCCATGCCGGGGTCGGTCATGATGGTCGCCGGATTGGAATTCACCAGGATCACCTTGTAACCCTCGTCGCGCAGCGCCTTGCAAGCCTGGGCGCCGGAATAGTCAAACTCACAGGCCTGACCAATGACGATCGGGCCGGCGCCGATGATGAGGATGGTGTGAATGTCAGTGCGTTTTGGCATTTTTTAGGGGCGAGGAATTAGGATCATGGATTAGGGGAAGTGGGGGCGAGATTTTTCCAGCCCTAGTCCCTGGCCCCCGTGCCCTGCTTTTCCAAAATTCCAACAAATCGATCGAATAGATAAGCCACGTCATGCGGGCCGGGGCTCGCCTCGGGATGTCCCTGAAAACAGAACGCCGGCACATCGGTGCGTGCCATGCCCTGCAGACTACCGTCGAACAGCGAGACATGGGTCGCCCGCAAATTGGCCGGCAGCGATGCGGGATCAACGGCAAAACCGTGGTTCTGGCTGGTAATCAACACCTGACCGGTGTCGAGATCCTTGACCGGATGATTGGCGCCATGATGGCCAAACTTCATCTTGATGGTTTTTGCTCCCGAGGCCAGCGCCAGAAACTGATGGCCGAGACAAATTCCAAAGATCGGGATGCTGCGCGCGAGAAACTCGCGGATCGCCGCAATTGCATAGTCGCAGGGCTCGGGGTCACCAGGGCCATTCGACAGAAAAATCCCATCGGGATTGAGCGCAAGAACTTCGGCGGCCGAGGTCTGTGCCGGTACCACCGTCAGGCGGCAACCGCGCTGTGCGAGCATGTGCAGGATGTTGCGCTTGACACCGAAATCGTAGGCGATGACATGAAAGCGCGATTGGCCCTGAGCAATATAGCCCTTGCCGAGCTGCCACTCGCCTTCGTTCCATGCGTATGGCTTATCGGTGCTGACAACCTTCGCCAGATCCATGCCGGCAAGACCCGGAAAACTCCGCGCTTGGGCAATCGCCGCAGCTTCATCAAGGTTACCGCTCATCACGCAGCCGCCCTGTGCACCATTTTCGCGCAGGATGCGCGTTAACTTGCGCGTATCGATGTCGGCGATGGCAACGATGTTCTGCTCACGCAGATAGGCATCCAGCGTCTGCTGGCTGCGCCAGTTCGAGGCACGCAAGGGTAGGTCGCGGATAACCAGGCCGGCCGCATACACCCTGTCGGGATTATTTACACCTCCGCCTTCGGCATCCTCACTATTGATTCCGGTATTGCCGATATGCGGATAGGTCAGCGTGACGATCTGCCGACAATAAGAAGGATCGGTAAGAATTTCCTGGTAGCCGGTCATCGAGGTATTGAACACCACCTCACCGACAGTGGCGCCGGCAGCGCCGATACCGCGCCCGTGAAATACCGTCCCGTCAGCAAGTGCAAGTATGGCGGGCGGGAACTGGGTCACGATCTGGCTCCTGAATTGCGGCGATGAATCGGCTGCGCATGGTGTTAAATACAACGGATGCCCACAGCCAAACTGGATGTGCAAAGCGGGGCAGGCTCAGGCCTGCCCCGCTCGTGCAAACTTTCGAATTATACTGCCGCTTACCCTGTTCAGGCAAGGTCAGGTCAGCCGAATGTTAAATGCCGTTCCAGACTTGGCTTTCTCAGGCGCTACGCCATGTCGTTCCCTGCGAAGTATCTTCAAGAATCACGCCGGCGGCTTTCAGTTCATCGCGCAGGCGGTCAGCCTCGGCAAAATTTCTGGATTTCTTGGCGGCGGCACGCGCGGCAATGCGCACCTCAATGTCTTCACTCGACAGCGCCCCGGTATGCGGCGCCCCTTTCAGGAACTCATCCGGCTCTCGCTGCAACAAACCGACCACTGCGGCCAGTGCCTTGAGCTGCGTAGCGAATGCCCTGTCTTGCGAACGGTTGAATTCGGCGGCAAGATCGAAAAGTACGGCCACCGCCTCAGGTGTGTTGAAATCATCATCCATGGCAGCCTTGAAACGGACAGCGTGGGTATCCTGCCAATCAACCCGGGCTTCCCCGGAAAAACCCTTCAATGCCGTATAAAGCCTGGTCAGAGCGCTGCGCGCATCGTCAAGATGAATATCGGAATAGTTGAGAGGGCTGCGGTAGTGCGCACGCAAAATGAAGAAGCGCACAACTTCGGCATCGTATTTTTTGAGGATCTCCCGGATCGTGAAGAAGTTACCGAGCGACTTAGACATTTTTTCGTCGTCGACGCGGACAAAACCATTGTGCATCCAGTAGTTGACGAAAATACCGCCGTGCGCACCTTCACTTTGTGCGATCTCATTTTCATGATGGGGAAACTGCAGGTCCTGGCCACCACCGTGGATATCGAAGTGCCTGCCGAGAAGTTGCGAACTCATCGCTGAACATTCGATGTGCCAACCTGGCCGGCCAACGCCCCACGGCGAATCCCAGCGCGCTTCCGCCGACTCGCCGGATTTACCGTGTTTCCAGAGCACGAAGTCGAGCGGATCCTGCTTGCCTTCCATGACATCGACGCGCTCGCCTGCACGCAGATCCTCGAGCGACTTGCCTGAGAGCTTGCCATAGCCGTTAAATTTACGCACATGAAAACAGACGTCCTGACTGGCGGCGACATAAGCGTAGCCGTTCTTCTCCAGTGCACCGATCATGTCGAGCATCTGCGGCACAAATTCGGTGGCGCGCGGCTCGTAATCCGGCGGCAGCACGCCAAGGGCTGCCGAGTCCTCATGCATGGCAGCAATGAAGCGGTCGGTCAGAGTACGCAGAGATTCGCCGTTTTCGGCGGCGCGGCGGATGATCTTGTCGTCGATATCGGTAATGTTGCGAACATAGGTGACCTGATAACCGCTGGCTTTCAGCCAACGCGTCGCCATGTCGAACACCACCAGTACGCGGGCGTGACCCAGATGGCAGTAATCGTAAACCGTCATGCCGCAAACATATATACGGACTTGACCGGGCTCGAGCGGAACAAAGACCTGCTTGTCGCGCACGAGAGTATTAAAAATTTTCAGCATGGGGGAGATGAAATTACTCTATGGCTTGAGAGACTGGCGACACAGCACAGCGCGAATCCCAAACGACATATGGCAAGCAAGGATTGTGAAGATTACCTGCTTCTTGGTAGAATGTTCGACTGTATAAGCTATCGATGCTACATGTGCTGTCAACAAGGACAATCATAACATGATCACACCTCACTTCAGTCTCAGGACTTCCGCCATCATCATCGCTGTTGCCTTGCAATCGCTTGCTCCGCTGGCGCAGGCCGATGTCTATCAGGATGTTGGCAAACTCATCAAGCAGGGCCAGTTTTCCCAGGCTCTTGAAAAAACCGACCAATACCTCGCGACCATCCCAAAGGATCCGCAGGCGCGCTTCATGAAGGGACTGATTCTTACCGAGCTGAATCGCACTCCGGAGGCGATTGTCGTCTTCACAAAATTGACCGAAGAATTTCCGGAATCGCCGGAACCCTACAATAATCTCGCCGTGATCTATGCTCAGCAGAAACAGTATGACAAGGCACGGGAAGCACTGGAAACCGCCATACGAACGCATCCGTCATACGCTACCGCACATGAGAATCTCGGCGATATCTACGCCCACATGGCCAGCCAGGCTTACGACAAGGCTTTGCAGATCGACTCATCCAATGCCAGCGCGCAAACCAAACTGGCCATGATCCGCGACATGATGACCTCGTCGCGTCCGACCTCTGCCCGCCCGGTTGGCAAGACTGTTGCCACTGCAACGGCGGCTGCACAACCGGCCGCCAGACCCGAGCCTGTCGTCGCAGCGAAGCCGACACCGGCCGCCACAACCACTGATTCGGCCGCAAATGCCGACGCGGGAGAAATTGGCAAGACTGTTACGGCATGGGCTGCTGCATGGGCCAGGAAGGACGTGAAGGCCTATCTCGCGTTCTACGCCAGCAACTTCGAAACACCGAACGGAGAATCACGCGCCAACTGGGAAGGCGAGCGGGACAAGCGTATCGCCGGCAAGCCGGGCAGTATCGAGGTCTCGGTAGAAAACCTGAAAGTCGTCATGAATGGGACCGATCGCGCCACCGTCAGATTCCATCAGAACTACAAGGCTGCTTCACTCAAGTCAAGCGGACCGAAGACACTGACGATGGTCAAACAGGATGGCAAGTGGATGATCAAGCAGGAACAGGCCGGCAAATAAGACAACAAATATGAACAGGACGGCATTGATTCGTCTCGCGGTAGCGACCGCCATCTGCATGTTGGCATGCAACCCTGTCGCCGCAAAAGCGAAGCACACCCGCCATCACGCCAAGCTCAAGCCTGCGCCCGTTCATCACGCCAAGCTCAAGCCTGCGCCCGTTCGTCGTGCCAAGGCCGACAAGGCAGTGTCCCTCAGCACCGATACACTGAAAGCACCGACGCGTTATTCGGACTCGGATCCTGGCCCGGAACCTCAATTGGCAAAAGTGTTCGAGCAGATCGAGCAGAATCACCTTGATGATGCCATGCGGCAGATTGACGCGCTGATCAATGCCTATCCAAACTTTCGCCTTGCTCATCTCATCAAGGGCGACCTGCTGCTGGCGCGGGCGCGACAGATCAATACCATAGGCAATATGGCCAATGCGCCACCGGGCAAGCTGAATGATTTTCGTGAAGAGGCAATTGCCCGAATCAATGCCTACCGCGACAAACCTCTGGCAAACACGGTTCCGCGCTACCTGCTGCAGATGCAGGCCGACCAGAAATATGCCGTTGTCGTCGACACCCGGAAATCACGGCTATACCTGTACCAGAACGACAAGGGCACGCCTCGTTTTGTCGCTGACTACTACATCAGTCACGGTAAGCTCGGCACTGACAAAGCGCGCGAAGGCGACAAGAAGACGCCGGTGGGCGTTTACCATGTGACCGGCAGTCTGCCGCGCACCAAGCTCGGTGACTTCTACGGGCCCGGAGCCTTCCCCATCAGCTATCCAAACGAATGGGACAAGCGCAACGGCCGCAACGGTCACGGTATCTGGCTTCACGGCACGCCATCGAATACCTTTTCGCGCCCCCCAAAAGCTTCCGATGGCTGCGTTGTCATGTCCAACCGGGACTTCGACGCACTTGCCAAGAACCTGCAAATCGGTCTGACACCAGTCATCATCAGCGATGGCGTTGAGTGGCTGTCGCTCAACGACTGGCAAGCCGAACGCGAATCGCTGGATAAGCAGATCGAGCAGTGGCGCAACGATTGGGAAAGTCTAGATGTCAATCGCTACCTAGCCAATTACTCGAAAAAATTCCTCTCCGACGGCCAGAATATCGCACAATGGGGCGAGCACAAACGCGCCGTGGCCGGCAGCAAGTCCTGGATCAAGGTCGGCACCAGCAATCTCAGCGTGTTCCGTAATCCAGGCAAGGACGAAATTGTGATCGTCACTTTTGAACAGGACTACCGTAGCAACAATCTTTCCAATGTCATGAAAAAACGCCAGTTTTGGCAAAAGGAAGATGGTCGCTGGAAAATCATCTACGAGGGCGCCGCCTAGCATTCCGCCTGAGTTCCGCTTGAAATCATCGAAAGAACGACATGAAACAACTCATTCTTCTGGCTTGTGGCCTGTTACTGAATCTGCCGGCATTCGCCACCAATCCGATGCTCGAAATGAAGACCAGCCAGGGGGCTGTCCTCATTGAACTGTATTCAGACAAGGCGCCCAAAACTGTTGCTAACTTCCTCCAGTACGTCAAGGATGGATTCTATGACGGGACAATATTTCATCGCGTCATCGACGGCTTCATGATTCAGGGCGGCGGCTTTGAGCCGGGAATGAAAGAAAAGACAACGCGGGCGCCGATTGAAAACGAAGCTGGTAACGGCCTCAAGAACGAAACTGGCACGCTGTCCATGGCCCGCATGAATAATCCGAATTCTGCGACAGCGCAATTCTTCATCAACCTGGTCAACAACACCCCACTTGACTACGCTGGCCCGCAACGCTTTGGCTATGCGGTATTCGGCAAGGTCACGCAGGGCTTCGATATCGTACAGAAAATCGCCAAGGTTCCAACCGGCAACGCCAGCCATTTCCAGAATGTGCCAAACGTGCCGGTCATTATTGAATCGATCAAGCTGCTGCCAGAAAAAAAATAGCTCATATTTTGTTGGGTGGAAGGCTTCTCCACCTGCAATCTTCTCTCTCAGGAAATGCGGAATACTTCGAATTCGTTCCGTTCGGGCCAAGCCTGTCAAAGACCATGGCAGCCCGATAGCTGATATAGGGCCCCCTCGACAGGCTCAGACCTGATGAGTCAGGGTTTCCATCGGTAACGGCACTCCAGTTTCCACACACTCATCCGCACGGATCCACCAGAGAGACTCCGTCAGATTACGCATGGCCATGACGTCACCAGCCTGCCGCAGCGCATCCGCGCTCATTCAGCGGTAACCACCCCAAGCAATTCAAACCTCACCTACGATAAAAGCGGAACTCGGGGTGTTTTCCAATCCATTTTGATTAACTATTTTAATATCACTTAAGTTATAATTAAAAAGATCCCATCTTTCTTTTTGGCAAAGCACCTACAGGAAAAGGATATTGCAATGGTCAAGCTTCACACCAATCACGGCATCATCGGCATTGAACTGGACGCGGGAAAAGCACCGGAAACCACGAAGAACTTCCTTGCCTACATCGCGGCCGGACACTATGACGGCACCATATTCCATCGCGTTATCGACGGTTTTATGGTTCAGGGTGGCGGCTTCACCCCGGATATGCAGCAGAAGCCCTGCAATGCGCCGATCAAGAACGAAGCTGACAATGGGCTGAAAAATTTGCGTTATACCGTTGCCATGGCACGCACTTCCGACCCCCACTCAGCCACTGCGCAGTTCTTCATCAATGTCGCCGACAATTCGTTTCTGGATTACACTGCCGCGCATGGTAACGGCTGGGGCTATTGCGTATTCGGCAAGGTCGTCGAAGGATGCGAAGTGGTAGATCGTATCCGTGCACTAAGGACCGGCAACAAAAGCTTTCATCAGGATGTGCCGCTCGAGGATGTCGTAATCGAACGCGCAGAAATCGTTTAAGATGCGCCAGCCCGCGACGGGACGGAATGATTTTTGCAGGATTCAAATGTGCGGCCTGACATGAAACACCGATGACCAGCAAAACGCTCGCAGACATCATGACTCGGCAAATTGCCGAGGTGGCTTCCGACACCCCTTTGGGTGAAGCTGCAGAACGGATGGGGCGGGCAAATAGCGAAGTATTACTGGTCATCGATAAAACGGAACCCATCGGGTTCTTCACCGAGCACAATCTCCTGCTCAGCCTGCAACGCGGCTTGGCACCACAGACACCCGTAAAGGATCTGCTGATCACGCCACTCGTCAAGGCCGCACAGTCCCTTGATTATCGCGCTGGACATCGCCTGATGACACAAGCCAATGTCGGCCACTTACTGGTGGTTGACATCGACGGCCGGCCGGCGGGTATCGTCAGTGACAGTAAATTCCAGCAGCACCTCAGCGCCGACTTTCTGGCGCGACTGAGTTGTGCTGGCGATGTCATGAATCATGACTTTCCTGTTCTGACTTTGCATGACTCGGTCGCAGATGCGCTTGCGCTGATCGAAGAGCATGCGGCAACCTGCCTGATCGTGGTCAAGGATATCGCCGGCAGAATACCCGCAGGCATCTTCACGGAACATCATGCGATGCGCCTGTCGTGCAACGGGCGGCCGCTTGAGGCTACGCCGCTGATTGATGTCATGCAGCCGGTTTCGGAAACCATAGGTGTAAATCTGGGCCTGCAGGATGCGCTCACACAGATGCAGCGCCAGCAGGTCGAGTATCTGGTCGTGGCCGGCGAAGCAGGTCAGATCATCGGGATTCTGACGGCACAGGATGTTGCCCGCGCTATCGAGGATACGCTGCATGACCACTACCAACATGACCAGCGGCGCAAGGTGCAGGAATTGCTGGAGAACGAGGAAAAGTTCCGCGCCTTGTTGCAGCTGATGCCAATCGGCATCACCATTACGGACCCGCACGGCAAGCTGATCGAAACCAACCGGATTTCCGAACGGATATTTGGTATCAAGCGCGAGGATCAGCTGTTGCGCGACATCAACAAGCCTGCATGGGAAATCATCCGTCCCGATGGCACCCAAATGCCCGCCGAAGAATTCGCCGGCGTACGTGCTCTGGCAGAGAATCGCAGCGTTGAAAATATCGAGATGGGTGTACGACGCCCGGATGGCAATATTGTCTGGCTGAGTGTCTCGTCCATGCCGATCCCGCTCGATGATTATGGCGTTGCCATCGTGTATACCGACATCACCGAACAGCGACGTGTTGCCGGAGAAATGTACAAGCTCTCAAACGCCGTCGAACACAGCCCGGTGCTGACCATCATCACGGACACGCTGGGCAACATCGAATATGTCAATCCGCGTTTCACCCAGATCACCGGCTATGCTGCCGAAGAGGTGATCGGACAGAATCCGCGTCTGCTGAAATCAGGCCAGACCACACCAGATGTCTTCGCAGATCTCTGGAAAACGCTCAATCAGGGCGGCACCTGGACCGGCGAGCTGTGCAACCGGAAAAAGAATGGCGAACTCTACTGGGAGGATGCGCGCATCCTGCCAATCGTTGCAGCAGATGGCCGCATCACACACTTTCTCGGCCTCAAGGAAGACATCACGCTGCGCCGTCAGGCGGAGAACCGCCAGCGGCTCGCCACCAGCGTCTTCGACAACTCCCATGAAGGCATCATCATCACGGACCCAGACAATCTCATTATCGATGTCAACAACGCCTTTGTTGCCCTCAGCGGCTACAGTCGCGAAGAACTCATCGGACAGACTCCGTCCATGCTCAAATCCGGCAAGCACGATGGCGCGTACTATTCGACGATACATCAAGCACTGGAAAAACACGGTCAGTGGCGCGGAGAAATCACCAATCGCAAAAAGAACGGCAATATCTCCGTCGAGCAGATTACCGTCAGCGCCGTACGCGATGACAAAGGTCGGCTCCTCCATTACATCGGAATTTTCACCGACATCACCAAACTCAGGGAAAGTCAGCAGCGCCTTGAGCATCTGACGCATTTCGATCCGCTGACGCACCTGCCCAACCGCGCACTGCTCGGCGATCGCCTGCAACAGGCGCTGGCCGTTGCACGGCGCGGAAACTCGTTATTAGCAGTCTGCTATCTGGACCTTGATGACTTCAAACCGATCAACGATATACATGGCAGCGTTATCGGCAATGAGCTGTTGACCGAAGTCGCCAGTCGCATCAAGGGTAGCCTGCGCGGCGGCGATACAGTGGCGCGTCTTGGCGGTGACGAATTCGTCCTGTTGCTCGGTGAAATTAGTGATCTTGCGGAAATCGAGCAGACGCTGTCGCGGATACTGACGCTTGTCGCTGTTCCCTACCATGTCTCCGGCATACAGTTACAGGTCACGGCGAGCATCGGAGTGACAATCGCACCGACCGATGGCAGCGATCCGGATTCGCTTGTGCGTCACGCCGATCAGGCAATGTATGTCGCGAAACAGGCCGGGCGCAATCGCTATCACCTGTTCGATATCCAGGGAGATGAAAAAGTCCGGCTGCAGCACGATACACAAACGCGAATCAGCCTGGCACTGGAACTCCAGGAGTTCCTCCTTTACTATCAACCCAAAGTGAATATGCGCACCGGCAAGGTCACCGGCCTCGAAGCATTGATACGCTGGCAACATCCTGAACGCGGCCTGCTCTTGCCGCAAGAATTCCTGCCATTTATAGAAGGTCACGAAAATATCGTGGCTATTGGCGAATGGGTGATGCGCGAAGCGTTGCGCCAGGTTTGCACCTGGGCGGAATCCGGACTGGAATTGCCGGTCAGCGTCAATATCGACGCCCATCATTTGCAGCAGCCTGGCTTCGTTGCCAAACTGGCCGATCTGTTGACAGAGATGAAGCAGACATTCCCAGCCCTGCAACCCGAGTGGCTGGAACTTGAAATTCTTGAAACTGCGGCACTCGAAGACATGAGCTATGTCGCTCAAGTCATCAAGGACGGCATGCGCCTCGGTGTGGGCTTTGCCATCGACGATTTCGGTACAGGCTATTCCTCATTAACATATCTCAAGCAGTTACAGGCCAATACCCTCAAGATTGACCAGTCCTTCATCCGTGACATGCTGGAAGACAACGACGATCTGGCTATCGTCGAAGGCGTGGTCGGACTGACGACGGCCTTCCAGCGCAGCGTCATCGCCGAAGGCGTCGAAACTATCCAGCACGGCATGATGCTGATGCATCTGGGTTGTGATCTGGCACAAGGCTATGGTATCGCCAGGCCGATGCCGGCTGCGGCAGTACCACTGTGGGTCGAATCATTTCAGCCATCACCCGCCTGGCAAGACAGCCTGTCGCGGCCGTGGAAGCGCGAAGATTTTCCTTTACTGGCGCTTGAACTTGATCATCGAAACTGGGTTACCTGCCTGCTCGAAGCACTGCACTCACAGCACAAACACCTGCTGGATGAAAGCTTTTTTGACCACAATCTCTGTCGCTTTGGCGTCTGGTATAACAGCCATGGCACAAATAAGTTTGGACATCTGGACGAATTCATTGCCATCGGACGCCTCCATGAGCACGCCTATCGCATCGGCGCACGAATCGCCCAACTGTATTCGAGTAACGCCGGCCGTCTTGCCGAAGAACTGATCCCCGAACTGTATGCGGCAAACGAAGACCTGTTCAGTGGACTCTCCGAATTGCGCCGCGAAATGGCTGATCAGGAGCAACTGATTCACTTGCACTGGGCAGGCAGCCGTGTAAACTGAACGTCGCCCATCATGCGCGACGCATCTTCACTCTTCATCTCCGATTTGCATCTATGCTCGACCCGGCCGGGCGTAGCCGATCTGTTTTTCAAATTTCTTGACCTGCAAGCCAGCCACGCCGATGCGCTCTACATCCTTGGCGATTTGTTCGAATACTGGGCAGGCGACGATGACGATGTCGATCCGTTCAACGCTTCGATTTGCCATGCCTTGAAAAACCTGACAAAGAACGGTACGCAGGTATTTTTCATCCCGGGCAATCGCGACTTTCTGGTTGGCCCGGCGTTTGCTGAAACCAGCGGCGCGATTCTGCTTGAAGAACCGCATCTGATAACCCTCTTCGGCCAGTCGACGCTGCTGCTGCACGGCGATACGCTGTGTAGCGACGATATCGAATACAGTAGATTCCGCACCGAGGTTCGCGATCCTGCCTGGCGTAAAACCTTCCTCGCCCTGCCGCTCGCCGAACGCAAGACAAAAATAGAGGCGCTGCGGCGACGTAGCGAAAATGAAAAACAGGTCAAACCAGCCAGCATCATGGATGTCAACGCCAACGCAGTCGCCGATCTGCTGCGTACATACAACTACCCGCACCTGATTCATGGCCACACGCATCGCCAATCATGCCATACACATGCTATCGACGGCCGCCGCTGTAAACACTGGGTGCTCGGTGACTGGGACTGCAACGGCAACTACCTGGCTTGCGACGAATCCGGCCTGAGCTTTCACGCCCTCATCGCATCATGAGCATGAAGCGACAGCAGTTGCCCTGGTTGCCTTGATGCAATCCATTTTGTCAGAGACCCCTGCCGCTGACCTGCTGCGTACCGTATTCGGTTACAGCACCTTTCGCGGTGCACAAGCCGAGATTGTCGAACACGTCACGAGTGGCGGCGATGCGCTGGTGCTCATGCCGACCGGCGGTGGAAAGTCTCTGTGCTATCAGATCCCCGCGCTGCTGCGCCCAGGCTGCGGTATCGTTGTCTCGCCGCTCATCGCACTCATGCAGGATCAAGTCGATGCGCTCCTGCAAGCCGGGGTGCGTGCGGCTTTCTTGAATTCATCGCTCGATTTTGAAACTGCCAGCGCTACCGAAAAACGCCTGATGAGGGGCGATCTCGACCTGATCTACGTCGCCCCGGAACGCCTGCTCACCGACCGCTTCCTGGCCCTGCTCGACCGCCTCAACGACAACGGCCGACTAGCGTTGTTCGCCATCGACGAAGCGCATTGCGTTTCACAATGGGGCCACGATTTTCGCCCAGAGTACATTCAACTCTCGCAGCTTCACGAACGCTACCCGTTGATCCCGCGCCTGGCCCTGACGGCCACCGCTGACGCACTGACGCGCAGCGAAATCCGCATGCGCCTCGGTCTCGATACGGCGAGGGAATTCGTTGCCAGCTTCGACCGGCCGAACATTCGTTACACCATCGTCGAGCGTGACAACCCACGCAAACAACTGCTGGCTTTCCTCGCCGACCATCGTGATTCCGCCGGCATCGTGTATTGTCTGTCGCGCAAGAAGGTCGACGAAACCGCCATCTGGCTGCGCGAACAAGGTATCGACGCCCTGCCCTATCACGCCGGCATGAGCAACGAACAGCGCCGTGAGCACCAACAGCGCTTCGCCCGCGAAGAGGGCATCGTGATCGTTGCCACCATCGCCTTCGGCATGGGGATTGATAAGCCCGACGTGCGCTTCGTCGCCCATCTCGATCTGCCCAAGAGCCTCGAAGCCTATTATCAGGAAACCGGCCGCGATGGAGAACCTGCCGAAGCCTGGATGACCTATGGCCTCAACGACGTTGTCATCCACCGCCAGCGCATCGACGAATCCGTCGCACCCGATGAGCAGAAGCGCATCGAACGCCAGAAACTCGACGCCATGCTCGCCTACTGCGAAGCCGCCGGCTGCCGGCGTACCGTGCTACTAAACTACTTCGGCGAGCCCGCCGATGCCTGCGGCAACTGCGACACCTGCCTCACCCCGCCACAACTCTGGGACGGCACAATGGCGGCACAAAAGCTACTCTCCGCCGCCATCCGCACCGGCCAGCGCTTCGGCGCAGCACATCTGATCGACGTACTGCGCGGCAAGCACACCGAGAAAGTTGCTCAATTCGGCCACGACCAGCTACCCACCTTCGGCATCGGTGTCGACCTTGACGAAGCCGCTTGGCGCAGCGTCGCCCGCCAAGTGCTGGCAGCCGGTCTGCTACACGCCGACGCGCAACGCTACGGTGGCCTGACACTCACCGAAGCCGCACGTCCGGTGCTCAAGGGCGAAACCACGCTGATGCTGCGTCGGCAAATCGTGCGCAAGAAAAGCGTCAAACTAAAACGTCAGAAGGTCGATCCCTGGCACGCCCACACAGGTGGCGGCACGCACGACACCGACGACCCGCTGTTCGAAAACCTGCGCGCCTGGCGCGCCGAGCTCGCCCGCACACAAGGCGTGCCAGCCTACGTCATTCTGCATGACAAGACCCTGCGCGAACTCGCGGCGCAGCGACCAACTTCAATCGACGACTTGCAGCAGATCAGCGGTATCGGCGCGGCGAAGATCGAACGCTATGGTGCGGCGCTGCTGGTGTTACTGGGCGGTGGTTGATCACCCAGTGTCTCAGAAAAGTTTGCAGCAGGTGATTGCGGCACATGCGTCAATGCGCATATAATGCGCATAAAGGGGCCTTACATGCACGTTAAAACTCTTTACAAAACGAATGCCAGAAAACGTCCAGTAAATCTGACCCTGAATGAGGATTTGGTCGTTCACGCACGTGAACTGACGGACAACCTGTCCGGTGTGGTGGAGTCACTGCTCGCCAGTTACGTCGAACATGAACACCAGCAACGCCGCACCAAAGCCAAAGAGTTGGAAATAACGGTTGCCATGTGGAATAACTTCAATGCCAAACACGGATCGTTCGCCGACGAATACTCCACGCTGTAAGCGCCATGGCTCAATTCGACGTCCATCGCAACACAGGCAAACATCGCGACGACATCCCGTATGTATTACTCGTTCAGTCGTCGCAGTTTGACAACTACCGCCGTCGCGTCGTTGTTCCGCTGGTGTGCAAAGCAGCACTCGGCAAGATTGCCAACCAGCACTTCAATCCCACCTTCAAGATCGAAGGCATCCCAGTCGTCCTGCATCCACTGGAAATTGTCTCCATCCCCAACGAACAACTGGGCGAGTTCGTGACTTCGCTGGAATCTTCAGGAACCATCATCAGCGACGCCTTGGATGAATTGCTCACCCAGGCTTGGAAATAGTATTGGCTGCCGACGCACGACTACAAAGATGCCGCTAATAGCATCTTTGCTCTTCAATACAACTCCATCGGAGTTGATTCAAGTTGATTCGACAAATCGAAAGTAATCGGCCATGACATAAAGCGGTCTATTCCGATGAAACTGGCCGCTCAAGCAAAACAACTCAACGTCCACGCGCGCCCGAATGATGCACTGTAGCGTTGCGCCCCGGACCGCCGCGGGGAGGACGCGAGTCGCGACTACCGCCGGAACGACCACCGGGCTTGCCGGCAGACTTTCCGCCCGGACGACCACCCGCTGAACGCCCGCCGCTGCGACCATTTTCAATTGGCTCGGCCTTGATGCGCGGATCGGGCTCGAAGCCCGGCACGATGCGCTTTTCGATGTTCTTCTTGAGCAACCGCTCGATATCGCGCAACAGCGCGTGCTCGTCGACACAGACCAGTGATACGGCCTCGCCGCTCGAACCTGCGCGACCGGTACGGCCGATACGATGGACATAATCTTCCGGCACGTTCGGCAATTCGTAATTCACCACATGTGGAAGCAGGTCGATATCCAATCCACGCGCGGCAATATCGGTGGCAACCAGCACATTTAGCTTGAGGCTTTTGAAATCAGCCAGCGCACGCGTGCGGGCGTTCTGGCTCTTGTTGCCGTGGATTGCCGCAGCGCTGATGCCAGCCTTGTCGAGCTTTTCGGCGAGCGCATTGGCGCCATGCTTGGTGCGCGTAAACACCAGCACTTGATGCCACTGATGATCCTCGATCAACTTGATCAGCAGGTCACGCTTCCGCGCCTTGTCGACGTGGTAGATGGCCTGCGTGATCAGTTCAACGGTCGAATTGCGCGGCGCGACCTCGACCGATTGCGGGTTGTGCATCAGGGTAGCCGCCAAGGTGCGAATTTCCTCGGAGAATGTTGCCGAAAACAGCAGGGTCTGCCGGCTCTTTGGAATCAGTGCGAACAACTTGCGCATGTCGGGCAGGAAGCCCATGTCGAGCATACGATCGGCTTCGTCGAGAACAAGAATTTCAACACCGGACAAATCTGCATTACGCTGACCGAGGTGATCGAGCAAACGGCCCGGTGTCGCCACCAGGATATCGACGCCACTCTTCAGTGCCTTGATTTGTGGCGACATGCCAACGCCACCGAAGATTACCGCCGACTTGAGCGACAGATGACGGCCATAGGTGCGTACGCTTTCCTCCACCTGGGCGGCGAGCTCGCGCGTCGGCGTGAGCACCAGCACGCGCGGACGGGCATGCGAGGCAGCCGGGCGGGAGCTGATAAGTTGCAGGATCGGCAAGGTGAAACCTGCGGTCTTGCCGGTGCCAGTCTGCGCGGCGGCCATGAGGTCGCGCCCAGCAAGCACAGCGGGAATCGCCTGCGCCTGAATCGGCGTCGGCGTGTCATAGCCCTGATCGGCAATGGCGCGAAGAATTTCGGCACGCAGGCCGAGATCGGTAAAAAGCATGGGGGACTCCTAGATTCAGCCCGGCACCCGACACAACGGATATACCAATATCCTTATGGAAAGCACAGAACAAAATCGGGTTGGAAGGGGCCGAAAAGAAGAATCGAAGGCGCAGCACTTCGCACTAAAAGTGCTGTGTACAAACACGCATTGACGAAGCCTTCAAGCTAGAGTGCGAATTATAGCCGCAATTCTGCTCAATCGAGGGAAACAGTGCGGAAAACATGGTTCCCGCCTTCGCAGAAATAACGAAATTGGGATTTTCTTCAGCGTTTCCTTAAACCGGATTGTCGATATCGATGAATTGACAATCCAGACCAAACTGCTCGTGCAAGTGCGCACCGATGGCCTGAACACCGTAGCGCTCGCTGGCATGATGGCCAACGGCGATGTACGGAATTCCCGTCTCGCGTGCCAGATGCACGGTCTGTTCGGAAATTTCGCCGGAGACGAAACAATCAGCACCGGCGGCGATCGCTTGTTCAAAATAACCCTGGGCACCGCCCGAGCACCAGGCAATGCGACGTAACGTGCGCTCTGCCGGACCTACCAACTGCGGGGTACGTCCAAGACTGGCGTGCAATACCGCTGCAAGTTCGCCGGCTGTCGTTGTGTCTGTGCTACCGAAAAACCCGATGTCCTGTTCGCCGAAGCGGCCTTCGACGCGCCAACCGAGGCGTTGTGCCAGTTGCGCGTTATTGCCGAACTCGTTATGCGCATCGAGCGGCAGATGATAGGCAAACAGGTTTATGTCACGCGCAAGCAGCGTCGCCATGCGTCGCTTACGAAAACCGGTAATACGTCCATCCTCGGCCTTCCAGAACCAACCATGATGAACGAGCACGGCGTCGGCATTCTGCGCCACCGCAACATCAAGCAGCGACTGGCAGGCGGTCACGCCACAAATCACCCGATGAATCTCGGCGCGGCCTTCCACTTGCAGGCCATTTGGGCAATAATCCCGGAAACGTGCGGGCTCCAGACACTCGTCAAGATAACGGGACAGATCGTCGCGCTGCATGGGGTACCCTCCAACAAATAATGAAAACGGAGCAAAGTATGCGCCGACTCTGGCTGATTTTTGCA
>DAOLZE010000018.1:0-18786 GCA_035426125.1 Rhodocyclaceae bacterium | reverse complement strand
TCGTTGAACGCGCCGAGGAACTGCGTGAAGAAGAAGGGGCGGAAGCGACGCTCCCGCATCAAGTGAAATTGGCTGCTCACGATATTCCGCGTACGCCCGGCAGCATCAAATCGTGCATGACGCGGTTAGCCAATTTCCCGGACAGATATCATTTCCCCGCAGCGAGCTTCATGTCCTTGTACATCTTGATGTAATACGGCAGACTTTCCTTGAGGCCCTGTGCAGTGGTGTACAAAGGTTCATAGCCCAGATCGCGACGCGCCTTTTCGATGCTGAAATAATTGTCGATGGCGATGCGCTCAATGGCCAGCGGCGGCACCGGCGGTTCCTGGATGCCAAACTTGAAGTGCAGCGCCTGCCAAACCGTCATGATGCCCTTGACCAGAGCCGCCGGTACCTTCATCTTTGGGAACGGATAACCGACACCCTCGACCACCGGCTTCGAGAAATCGAACATGTTCATCGGATCGTCGTCGTTGATGAAATAAGCCTGACCCGGTGCGGTGCCACCTTCGACCAGATGTTGCGCGGCGAGGATATGGCCGTGGATCAGGTTGTGCACGTAGCTGTTGTCGAGCTTCGCCTTACCCGAGCCGACGCGTGCCTGAAGCAGGCCGGCGATCATCTGGTTGAACATGTGCCTGAACATCGTCTGATCGCCCTCACCCCAAATGCCGCTGGGACGGATCGAGCAAGTCAGTACGCCGTCCTGGCCATTCTGTTCGAGCACCCATTTTTCGGCGACCACCTTGGTCTCGGTGTAGAGATCATTAAAGCGCTCGGTATAGGGGAGTTCCTCGGTGCCGTTAGCAATCGGCTGACCGCCGATCACCACGCTGTTGCTGGCGGTATACACGAAACGCTTGACGCCGGACGCCTGGGCAAAACGCAGCAGATTCTTGGTGCCTTCAACATTGATGGCATACGAGCGATCGCGATATTCCTGGGTCACCGCCTTGCCGCCCTTCAGTTCGATGATGGCGGCAGTATGAAAGATTGTGTCGATATCCTGCACGGCCTTCCGGACCAGATCCTGATCACAGATGTTGCCCTGGATGACTTCCAGATTTTCCTGCGCCGACAGCGGCGAAGGCGCAAGATCGAAACTGCGCACCTTGCAACCTTTTGCCAGCAGTGTCTTGACGAAGTTGCAACCGACGAAGCCGGAACCGCCGGTGACCAGAACGCGGCCGAGATCGGCGGTCTTGTTGAAATCCTTTGCTGCCATGATGGCTCCTCGTTGCGCATTCCCGACGGGATGCGGTGTTATTCTGTATGGGCGTCAGATTATAGTGCAGCGCGCCACCAAGGCATGGCGTAGCGGGCCCGGCTCAGACCTTGAAGCGGCTGACCGTTTCGCGCATGACATTGGCAAGATCCTGAAGGACGTTGGCGACCTGGGCGGTTTCATTGGCTGCCGCGCTGTTGCTATCGGTCATCTGCGCCACACTTTCCACATGCCCGGCAATGTTGTTGCTGGCGATGCTTTGCTCCTCCAGCCTGGAAGAGATATCGTCGACCACGTCGATGACCTTGCCGGCCTCGGCTTCGATCTGGCCGATGGCATTGCCGGCCTGGTGCGCGAGGGCAACGCCGGCGTCGACCCGGACGACGGCTTCACCCATGCTGACGATGGCTTCGTTTGCGCGCTTTTGCAGCGTGGCGATCATCTGCGTGATTTCCTCGGTGGCCTTGGTGGTGCGTTCGGCGAGCTTGCGCACTTCGTCGGCGACTACTGCGAAGCCGCGCCCCTGCTCGCCGGCACGCGCCGCTTCGATGGCAGCATTGAGCGCCAGCAGGTTGGTCTGATCGGCGACTTCCTTGATGACCTGCACCACGGAGGAGATATGGTTCGACTGCTGACCGAGAGTCTCGATGGTCACGGAGGTCTGGCGCACGGTGTCGGAAATCTGCATGATGCCGGTGGCCGTCTCGTTGATGATTCTGCCGCCCTGATTGCACAGTTCGCCGGAACGATGGGTAATGTCCAGCGCCGTTTTTGCGCTTTCGGAAACGTGGTTGATGCTCGCGGTGACTTCTTCCACCGTTGCCGCGATGACGGCCGTCGCCTCGCTCTGCTGCAGGGAGCTTGAGGCCACTTGGGCCGCCGAACCAGAGGATGAATGCGCGGCTTGCGTGAGTTGCTCCACGATGCCCAGCAATGTGCGCAACGTTCCCTGCAAATTGGAGATCAGTGCATTGTAGGCATGGATGGCCTGGCCGATTTCATTGTTGTTGTCGGCCGGAATGCGCATAGTGAAATCGCCCGTCTTGCCGACGCCGATCATTCCCAGGCGCAGTGCATCCATGGGCCGGCTGATTGAGAGTCCGAACTGACGAACATTGAAGAACACGATAAAGAATGCCACTACGCCGCCGAGAGAAAGTATGGTGTGCATCCGCGTCGTCGCCGACAGCGTTTCCTTCTCGGTCTCCTCGTTGACCTTCAGGCGATGGTCGCGCAGCGCACGGATACCCTTCTGCATCGCATCCGCCGCGACACCGACCGTACCCGCGTTGAGTTCCGCCGCCTCCGGAAGCTTTCCGGCGTCGACCAGTTCAAAGTAGTGCGCGCTGCCGGTCTTGAAATTTTCATAGGCGGCATTGAATTCGCGCAGCAAATCGTCATTACCCGGATCGGCAGTCAGCGCGATGTATTCCTTCATGCTTTCATCGAGTGCCGAATACAAGCCGGATTGTGCGTCGAGCGTATTTTTGCGCTGCTCTACACCGGCCTGCGCATAGTTGGCGACGCCGAGGTGCAACTTCCATCCGGCGGCACTTGTCTCGGTCAGAAGCTGGCCGCCAGTCAGTCCCTTACG
This sequence comes from Rhodocyclaceae bacterium, assembly GCA_035426125.1. GTDB lineage: Bacteria > Pseudomonadota > Gammaproteobacteria > Burkholderiales > Rhodocyclaceae > Sterolibacterium. The sequence continues at coordinate 15,964 of DAOLZE010000018.1, read as the reverse complement.
ATAGATGTCGTCCATCGTTGCGGACATCTTGCTGGTTTGGGTAAAGCCGACGAGGCCGAATAAAATGCCAAAACCAAAAAGGAGCGCCAGCGAAAAGTGGAGGCGCGAAACCAGCTTCATATTCTTCAGCATGTGGCAATTCCCGCAATACACATTGTCAATAGCATCATCATACTATGGAGTCATCGCTCAAGTGCCGGCGACAGCGGCCAGATGCGCTGCCCGTCCTTGAGTGTGGCGACGATACGCACGTTGCCGAGATCGCGACGTGCCTGCGCCCACGGCCGGTCGAGCAGACACAGATCGGCCGGTGCCCCTGGCACGATCCGGCGCTGAACACTGCCCGGTGCTGCCGGAGAACCCGTGAACAATGCCAGCGCCTGCTCCGGCGTCAGCGCCTCCGCAGCCCCCAGCGTTGCGCCGCTGCGGGTGCGTCTGTCGACAGCAGCCTGCATTGCCAACCATGGATTGGCATCGCCGAACGGCGCATCGGTGCTGCCAGCCAGTGGAATACCGGCATCGATGAGGCCGCGCAAGCGATATAGCCAGGGTTGGTCGATGACAGGAACATCCTGTCTATAGGCATCGCCGCGTTCGTGGATGAAATTTGGCTGGGTGACCACCGTCACGCCCAGTGAGGCGAGCAGTGGCAGCGTATCGGGCGGTGCCAGCGCCGCGTGTTCGATGCGGTCGCCGGGATGTGCCCCGCTTTCCGCCAGCGCGGTTGCGGCGAACACCAGTTCGACAAGCGTTACACAATGCATGGCTACCGGCCGTTGCGCGGTATGGCTGTTGCGGATGGCTGTGCAAAATGCATCAAAATCGGGCAGCGTAATCTCGTGCAAGTGGAACTTGGTCGCCCCACGAATAATGCCGCTGCCATTATTGGGAATATTGACAATATCCAGACTGGTATCACCCATGATCGTTAAATTCTGCGGCAGCTCGCCGTTTTTCCGTGCAGCGGCAAAGTGCTGGTACTGGGCCAGATCATTGTGCGGTGTCGTGTCGGTAACGCCAGTCACACCGTAAGCGGCAAGCAGCCCGCCGACGCGGCGCAACGACGGAAAGCGGCTGCCAAGTTTTTCACGCAGCCAGGCATCGGCATCGTAGAGGCGTCCGGTCGGCCGTCCGGCGCGCATTTCCAGCGCCTCACCCGCCGCGCCGAGACGCTCAAGGGCGCAGGAATTGAAAATCCACAGACGACCGCTGCGATGCTGGATGCGCAGCGGTCGGTTGGGAACATGGCGGTCGAGCCAGTCGCGATCGATGTCGCCGGCGACCGACTCGTGATAACCGATACCACGTATCCATTCATCGTTGTCGTAGATAGGTACGGCAGCTTTGTCGCGCAACACCACACCGAGCTGCTCGGCCGTGGCAACTTGCGGTGGGCCGCATTGCAGCGATTCGAGCGCGGCGGCCAGCGCCACCAAATGAATGTGATGATCATGGAGCCCCGGCAGCAATGCGCCGGAATCGGCATCAAGCAACACTTCACCGGGCTGCGGCACCAGTCGCTCGCCGACAGTGGCGATCCGGCCAGCGATAATGCGCACATCGACGCGCTGTGAAAAATCGATCTCGGCGTTGCGGATCAGCATGGCGCTCATGGAATTCTCAATGCCGTGAGAATCGATTGGGTATCAGCACCGAGTGCGCTTGCCTTGCCGGCTGGCAAACGGGCGCGCGGCAACGCCGCTTCAATATCTATGACATGCGCACTCCAGTCGCGCCAGCGTTGATGCAGGGCATCGGCGGAAGCGGGAAGTTTGAAGTTCAGACAATGACCGACGACATCGCACAAGGCCAGTGAAATCAAACGGCCGCCGCCATTCTGATGGCTGACCAGTGCTGCCAGCGCCGCATGCCAGCCGGTCAGCGGATCGGCAATGGCATCGCCGCAGAACAGGGCATCGCCGGTGAGTTCCAGCAACAGGCCGGAAAGACCGGCAGCGACCCCGGCATCATCGCCATAGGCGATCCAATCCATCTGCGGCACAGTGCGGCCATAGCCGGTGATCGAAATCCAGGTCATGCCAGGTTTCGTTGCGACAAGCTCTTCGGCAAAGATGCCGAGCTGGTGCAGCGCACGCGGCCGCGAGGCTTCAATGACGATGTCGGCATGTTCGAGCAAGGTGCGCAGTTGTCCGATACCTTGCGCCGTCGAAAAATCCAGAGCGACGCTGGCCTTGCCGTGATTGATCAAATCGTAAAACTCCGCTGGGCCGAGGCGCGCGCCATCAGGGCGTTGCAGGCTTTCAACCTTGACGACGCGCGCACCGGCGAGCTGTAACAGGTGACTGCACAAGGGTCCGGCCCACAACGCGGAAAGGTCAACGACCAAAGGTGATGCGCGTCCCTGCGTGGTGCGCGGAACGCCTGTTTGCATAACAACCTGCCAGGGTAACGGAAGGTTCTGTACCTGCGGCGACACGGCAGCGGCAACAGCCAGACCGAGCAGACGGCCACGCTCGACCAGTGTCGACAATGCACGCGTCGCAAGTTGGCCGGCGACGGCATCCCATGTCGCATCAACCGGGCATTCCAGCCAGGCCGGCAGCAACTGCCAGTCATCGTCACGCGTCAGATTGACCGCCAGCCAGCCATCGGCGGCGCGCAACAACCGGCAGACGCCGCCCGGTGCAATGGCACCGTTACGCTGCAAACCGGAAAGCGCGGCGCGCTCGCCAAGCACCTCGGCACCCGGCAGCGACAGGGCGTTTCCGGCCAGCGCAGCGAAAGCGGCTCGCACGCCATCGATGCACGAGGCCAGCGGCACCGGACACATTTGCGATGAACCATCGGCATGGCCGGTCAGTGCCATCGCCCCGCTATTCGCCCAGGCGACGGCCGGGTGCAGGTCATCCCGCCCGGGTTGCCGGCGCACCTGGACGCCCAGCGTATCGAGCAGCAGGGCAGCGTAGTCACTGGCAAAACCTGCGCCCTCAAGCGTGCAGATCCGGCCAGCCGGCAGCGAGAATGATCCGTGCAGAGACATGGGTGTGTGGCGTGTGGCGTGTAGCGTGTAATGTGTAGCGTGTGCTGGCGATCGACAAAGCGCATTCCAGCAAAACTCTGGGAGAGCCTATTTGAAACCTGTTCAGCGGTTTCTGTCAGGGTTGGATGCGTTGAATTCGGCCATTCTAAATTCATTGGCGGACTTTACGCGCTGCCAGCCGCCGCCACGGCCAGTCTTAGTCCGTATGGACGATGAGAGGCCGTCGCCCTGCCGGGATACTCCAACGATTGATTTATCATCGTTCAATTGCAATCTGTCGACGGTTCAGCAACCATCGGCATCATGACAAACAGGAGTAATCATGAAAACCTTGAAAGCCGGTGTGCGCCTGAAAAGCGCGGTTTGCGATACCGAAGTGATGGTGACCCGTGCCGCTGCCGCAGAAGTCAATCTGACTTGCGGCGGTGCCGAGATGATCGAGATGGCCACGGCCCGCGCAGCAGGCGTTCAGCCCGATGCGGCGCATGCCACCGGCTCACTGGTCGGCAAGCGTTATGTCGACGAACAGGATCGCTTCGAGTTCCTGTGCACCAAGGGTGGCAAGGGTTCACTGGCCATCGACGGCGGCGCCATGACGGTCAAGCAGGCGAAAGCACTGCCTTCTTCAGACTGAGAATAGGGAACGCTTCATGAATCTGGCCATGGCCCTGGAGATGTCGGCGGAGTGCTACCCCGACCGTATTGCCGTCACTTCAAACGGCGAGAACATGACGTACGGCGAGTTGCTCGCAGCCGCCAAGCGTGTCGCTACTGAAATCAAGGCCAGCGGCTGCAAGTATGTCGGCCTGCTCGATATCAGCAGCATGGCGGTACCGATTGCCGTATTCGCCTCAGCCTATGCTGGCGTACCTTACGTGCCGCTCAACTACCGGCTGACCAAGCCGGAGCTGGAAGAATTGCTCGAACGCATCGCGCCAGCCTATCTGGTCACCGACACACCGGCGATCAGCCCGCTGAAGGTGGCTGAGGGCATCAAGGTCGTGTTGCGCGAAGACTTCCTCAAGCTGGCCCGCTCCAACGCTGCGCAAGTTGAAGCGGCACCGGGCGATCCCTCCGACGTGGCCATCCAGTTGTTCACCAGTGGCACCACCGGCAAGCCGAAGGCCGCCGTACTGCGCCATGAAAACCTGATGTCATACATCCTCGGCACTATCGAATTTGGTGCCGCCGCCGAAGAAGATGCGGTGCTGATTTCCGTGCCGCCGTATCACATCGCCGGCATTTCGGCGGTGCTCAGTTCCACCTACGCCTGCCGGCGTATGGTGCAACTGCCGAACTTTGACGCTGCGACCTGGCTGCAACTTTGCCGCGACGAAAAAATCAGCAACGCCTTCGTCGTGCCGACGATGTTCTCGCGCGTCATCGATCATCTGACGGAAACCGGCGAAGCCGCCAACCTGCCGAATCTGCGTGCCATCGCTTACGGTGGTGGCAAGATGCCGCTCTCCGTCATCGAACGCGCCATGGCTTTACTACCCAATGCCGATTACACCAACGCCTACGGCCTCACCGAAACCAGCTCAACGGTTTGCCTGCTGACGCCGGAAGATCACCGCAGCGGCGCGGCGAGCAAAGATCCGGAAGTGCACAAGCGCCTGACTTCAGTCGGCAAACCGATCGGTTCCATCGAACTGATCATCCGCGATGATGAGGGCAAGCCACTGGGTGCAAATCAGCCCGGCGATATCTTCGTGCGTGGCGGCCAGGTGGCCGGCGAATACCTCGGCCTCGGCAGCATGCTCGACGCCGATGGCTGGTTCCCGACGCGTGACCGCGGTTATCTCGACAGCTACGGCTATCTGTATCTCGAAGGTCGCGCCGACGATGTGATCGTGCGCGGCGGCGAGAATATCTCACCGGGAGAAATCGAGGACGTGCTGCTCGAACATCCGGCGGTTTCGGATATCGCCGTGGTGGCGATTCCCGACGAACAGTGGGGCGAGAACGTCGGTGCCGTGATCGTCCTCAAGGAGCATCACGACGCGACCGTCGCTGAACTGCAGGAATGGGTCAAAGCCCGCCTGCGCTCATCGCGCGTACCGGCGAAAATCGTCTTCAAGGATCAGTTGCCCTACAATGAAATGGGCAAGGTTTTGCGCCGCCTGCTGAAGAAGGATTTTTCGTAGATCGGTAGGTCAACAGGTCGGGTTATGACTGTAGGAAATCCCTTGAGGGACGCTGCACTAACCCGACCTACGCATGCTGCGGATTCACCAGCGAGGGATGTCATGGCCAATCCAATGCACGACCCAGCACTAGCCTCCATACTCACCGGAGAATCCTGGGAACAATTCTGCGACACTCTCAAGCGCGCCGGACAGCAGATCCTCCGCCCTGAAGCGCCCACCGATGCCTTCACCCGCGCCGAAGGCTGGCGTTATCTGAGCCGATTGACGCGCATCGCGTTGGAGATGCATGTCGAATTCGCCGACCCGCAATTCCCCGGCTTCATCAAGCCGTCGCACGAGACAGTAAAGATCGGTGCCGACAATCCCGACAACCTGTATCTCTCGGCGCGTATCGATGGTCGCAACGATTATCTGGTGCGCGGCACACGCGGCACAGTCTCTGCGCTCAACTTCGCTACCAAGACCGGTGGTTATGCGAATCGCAACGGACGCATGGATGGCAGCGGCTTCATCGATGCCAATAACATGCGCTTTGCCGCCGATGGCAGCTTCGAGCTGATCCTCAGTCAAAAGAAAAAATCCGGTAACTGGCTGGCGATGACAGCAGACAGCAACCAGTTGCTGGTACGCCAGACTTTCCTCGACCGCGCCACCGAACAACCGGCGCAAATCACCATCGAACGCCTCCAGCACACCGGCGCCGCTTCAGGCAAACGGCCGGATTCTCCACCCCCGCTTGATCCGCTGACCTTCCACGAGAATCTCCAGCGTGCCGGTAATTTCGTTGAAAACACCGCGCGTATCTTCGCCGACTGGACGCAAAGCTACAAGACGCAGGAGAGGAATTCTCTGCCGCCGGCCGACCAGGCCGTCTGTCAGGCGGCGGGCGGTGATCCGAACATTTTTTATTATCACGGCTACTGGGAGCTGGAAACCGACGAGGCGTTGCTCATCGAACTTGACCACATCCCGGCATGCGATTTCTGGAATCTGCAGATCGATAACTACTGGATGGAATCGCTCGACTATCGTTATCACCGCATCCACTACAACAAACACAGTGTCCAGCTCAACGCGCGCGGCGGCGTGACGCTGATTCTGGCACACAGCGATCCGGCGCTGCCGAACTGGCTGGAGACCGCCGGACACCGCCTTGGTACCATGTGCTTCCGCTGGATCGGTGCAAAGGAGATCGTGCATCCGACGACCCGTATCGTTAAACTGGGCGGATTACAAATATAAAATCGCAGGCTGGAGGAATTCCGGATGAGTTTCGACATGAACGCCATGCTGGTCGAGGCTGCACGCCGCAGCGGCGGTCTTGCGGATTTCGGTGAGCCAAGTTTCCGTCCGGCGCTGCAAGCGCTGCTGACGGCACTCGACACAGAAGGCAAACTGTCCGACCTTGGCCGACAGATTCTCAACGAGCGCATCATCGATCTGCTCAAGAACCGTCTGGTTGTCGAAGAGTATTACCGCAACTTTCCGCAGATTGCCGACGAAAAAATCGAAAACCCGATTGTCATCGTCGGCCTGCCACGGACCGGTACAACGCTGTTGCAGCGCATTCTCGGCTGCGATCAACGCCTCTATCCACTGCTCTGGTGGGAGACGCGCTTTCCGGCGCCGCTGGCAGTAGTGCCTCCGGGTGCGGTTGATCCGCGCATCGAGATGGGCAAGGCCGAGGTGGCGGCAATGCTCGAAGCGATGCCCAAGCTGAAGTCGATCCATCCCTTCGATGCCGAAGCACCGGACGAGGAAGGCATGCTGCTCGAACATTCCTTCCACGCCTTCTTCGACGCCTATGCCGATATTCCCTCCTATACGCAATGGATGTGGAATCACGATCAGACACCGGCTTATGAATATCTGAAACGTATGCTCAAGTTTATCCAGTGGCAGAAACGCGGTCGTGGCGAAACTGCCAGCGCCGGTCGCTGGGTGCTGAAGACACCACATCATCTGCGCCAGATCGAGGTGCTGTTCAAGGTGTTCCCGGATGCCAAAGTGGTCCAGACACATCGCGATCCACTCCAGACAATTCCCTCCATCGCCAGCTTCAATGCGACGCTGTGGCAGGTATATGGCCATGATGTCGATCCCCGGCACACCGGGCAGCAATGGTCGGATATCTTCGCGCGCGGCATGCGCGAGACCATGGCGTTTCGCGACAAACACGGTACCGGCAGGTTTCTCGATATCTGGTTCAGCGATACGCTGAGCAAACCGCTCGACGTCGTGCGCGCCATCTACGATTTCGTCGGTCTGTCCTTTCCAGAAGGTATTCAGGAGCGCATGCAGGTATATCTCGAACAGAACAGCCGCGACAAGCGCCCGGTGCATGACTACAGCATCGAACATTTCGGACTGTCCGAAGCGCAGATCGAACGCGATTTTGCCGACTACCGGCAGCGGTATATTTTGCCGCGACAGAGCTCATAAAGATAAGGGAACGCCCACATGCTGCTCAAGGACAAAGTCGTCATCGTTTCCGGCATCGGCCCGGGACTCGGCATCAAGCTGGCGGTTGAGGCAGCGCGCGAAGGCGCCCGTGCCGTCGTCTGTGCGGCACGCACGCCGGAGAAGCTGGATATCGCTGAAAATGCCATCCGCGAGATCGGGGCGAATTGTGTCGTTCTGAAAGTACCGACCGACATCACCGACAACGCACAATGTGCGCACCTTGCCGATGAGACCGTCAAACAATTCGGCCGCATCGATGCACTGCTCAACAGCGCTTTCGAGCACGGCAATTTCGAACCTGTCGAGACCGCCCATCTCGAGACCTGGCTGAAAATCTACAACACCAATGTCATTGGCACTCTGCAACTCTCACAGCAGGTTATCCGGCACATGAAAGAGAGTGGTCACGGCGGCGCCATCGTCATGATCAACACCATGGCGACGCGCAAGCCCTATCATGGCGAAGGTGGCTATGCTGCATCGAAGGGCGCGCAGGAAGTGGCGGTCAAATATCTGGCGAAGGAAGTCGGTAAATACGGTATTCGTGTCAACAGTGCCTTCATGGGCTGGATGTGGGGCGTCCCCGTCCAGCAGGGCATCAAGATGATGGCCAAAATGCAGAAGACCAGCGAGGATGAAGTGCTCAAGCAGATCGTCGCCAACATTCCGCTCGGCCGCATGTCGACCGACGATGATTGCGCCCGCGCAGCGCTGATGCTTGCCTCGGACTATGCCCGGGCGATCACGGGTGCCTGCCTTGACATCAATGGCGGCGAGTTCATGCGTTGATATAACACGCAGCACGCAGCTCTGTTTTCAACCGTTTTCAGGGAGTATTTCATGTCTTCAAATACGTCGACGTCAGTTTGCGATCCGTTTTCACCTTTCCAGCTCGGCCCGATCACGCTGCGCAACCGCTTCATCAAATCAGGTGCCAACGAAGGCATGTGTTATGAAGGCGCACCTTCCAAGGCCTTGCTCAAGCATCATCGCGATCTGGCGGCGGGCGGTGTGGCGCTGACGACGGTGGCCTACGGTGCCGTTGCCAAGGAGGGACGCACTCTGGATAACCAGATATGGATCCGCCGCGAAGTCCTGCCTGACATGAAGGCGATGGCTGATGCCGTGCATGCCGAGGGCGGCAAGATCAGCTTCCAGATCACCCATGGCGGCTCCTTCGTCACCATGTGCAAGGTCAAAGGCCGAACGATGAGTTCCATGTCGGGTTTCAATCCGGCCGGATCGATGGCTGGCAATTTTTTTCAGCGGGCCATGAACGAGGAAGACATGGATCGAGTGGCCAACGAATTCGCCAGCGCTGCCGAGCTATGCCGTGAAGCAGGCTTCGATGCCGTCGAGATACACATGGGCCACGGCTACATGCTCAACCAGTTCATCTCACCGCTCTCCAACAAGCGCACTGACCAATATGGCGGCAACGCCGAGAACCGCGCACGTTTTCCGGCGATGGTGTTGAAGCGTGTCAAGGAAGCGGTCGGCAAGGATCTGGCGGTGCTGGCCAAAATCAACGTCGCCGACGGCGTTAGAAGCGGTGCCACCGTCGACGACGCCATCGTCACCGGTAAAGTTTTACAGGCCGCCGGCGCCGACATGTTGGTGCTCTCGGGTGGACGCAACATCGAATCCACCTGGTTCATCTTCGGCAGCAACCTCAACGTCGAGGAAATGGAACGGGTGCTCCACGATCGCTGGTTCCTGCGTACCATGATGAAGCTCTCGCAACGTTTCGCGCCGAAGGTGGAATTCAAGGAGATGTACTTTCTCGACTATTCGCGCAAGATCCGCGCCGCACTCGATATGCCTTTGGCGTACCTTGGCGGAACCAAGTCGATGGACAATGTTGAAATCGCCATGCGCGATGGCTTCGAGTGTGTTGTCATGGCACGCGCACTGATCCACGATACGGCACTCATCAACAAATTCAAGGAGGGTACGCTGCGCCACTCCGGGTGCACCAGCTGCAACAGCTGCGTCGCCTACATCTACGATCCGGCAGGCACCCGCTGTGTTGAAAATCCGCCGAATGAGCTGAAGCTGAATCAGGTGCGCGCTTCAGCGGGCTGAGTGTATTGAAAGGTGTATTGAATCAGTCTGCGCGCCTGCGCAGAACAATCACCTGATGCAATGACAAATAGTGTGCCAGCGGACTGAGTAATTTCTCGATCAGCGCCAACGGAGAGGTCATGAACGAAGGCAGTAGCTGGCGGAAAGTCAGGCCGCCCGATAACAGATAGCGCAAGGCGTTTGACTCATAACCGCGATATACGATTTCCAGTTTCGTCCCGTACATGGCATTAAAGCGTGTCAGGTCGCGTTCAAAGATGATGTGTGCCAACGCCTGATTTGCTCCGGAGAGCGGCCCGCCGATTCTGTCAGTACGCCATCCCGGCACATCCGGATCAAAATGCTCGTCACTATGAAGATGGCGATGCACCAGAGCAGACAGGAAACCGCCGTGTGGTTCGATCAATATGCATCCACCGCCGGGACGCAGAACGCGCGTCAATTCGGAAAAGAAAAGCTCCGGATCAGGTAGATGGTGAAACACATTGATGGCATATATACAGCGCACCGAATCATCCGCCAGAGTCATCGCCTGAGCGTCGAGCTTCATATCGATATGCGGAATGTTGCGAATATCCGAGGTAATCAACGCCGGGCGCAGCTGTTTAAAAAAACCGGTGCCGGTACCAAGCTCAACTTCGATCCCCTCAACCGTGAAGAAACGATCACAAAGGCACGCCATATCGCAATAGAAGGTTTCAAATGCGGACCGCAATAATGGCTTTTCGCTCAATATGACGCTCTGGATGCCAGGCAACGAGTGATCATCCACATCGACGCCACGTACCTCGGGCTCATGGAGCCACTGACGTAATTTCGCGATCATGGCCGGGAGTCCCCCTGCCTCAGTCCCAATGTTGATTGAACAGAATCAACCGGATGAGATCTTTCCACGGAGGCGGGACGAGCAACCGCAAGCCATCCATGGCTACCATGCTCACGACAACCGCACCGACAATTCGGCAAGAAATCTACTTGCACGATCAGAGGAAACCCTTCATTAATGAATAGTGCATTGTATTGTTGTCGCACTGTCGATGCAACACACTGCAGCACACAGCCTCATTGAACGAAGACGGGGCGTTTTGCTGCTGGTGCTATATGCTGCCTATCTTGCTACCCTTCTTCAGCAGCAAGCGGCTTGACAATTCAACCTGACAACTGGAGTTCCAACATGTTGAAAACTTACCAGGGAAGTTGCCACTGTGGCGCAATCCGCTTCGAGGCCGACATCGACTTGAGCACTGGGACCAACAAGTGCAATTGTTCGATTTGCATAAAGACCCGAAACTGGAACGCGATTATTAAGCCCAGTGCTTTTCGGTTACTTTCGGGCGAAGACGCATTGAGCGACTATCAGTTCGGACAAAAAGTCGGGCACCACCTTTTTTGTCAATACTGCGGTGTGCGCTTGTTTGCACGTGGTTACATAGAGGAGATCGGCGGAAACTACGTGGCAGTTCAGCTTGCATCGTTGGACAATGCAACGCCGCAGGAGCTTATTGCGGCACCGATCAGATATGCCGACGGAAAAAATAATAACTGGAGAAAATCACCAGATGAAGTGCGCCATCTCTGAGCTTTCTTATTTTTTGATCCTCTGAATGAAAATCAACGACGACCTCTCAGGAGAAATAAATGGCTGCGGGAACAATCATTACTGTCCTTTCGAAAATTCCCTGGGGCCAAGTGGTGGATGCCGCGCCAAAGGTCGCGGATGGCGCCGCGAAGCTGTGGAGCACCGTCACCCGCAAAAAGCCAGAACAGGCAGCGGACACAAACACCGGGGTAGTTGCTGACACAGCTCAATCCGGGATTGAAGTTTTACAGATGCGCCTTGTGGCTTTGGAGAAACAGGTTCTCAACCTCCAGGATCAGATGGGCGCTTCGACAGAATTGATAAAAACGCTGGCGGAACAAAATGCTCAATTAGTGAAGCGGGTTGAACTAAATAGAGCCCGTTTACGCCAGCTCGCTGCAACTACGGCAATCGGGGCCGTCATCCTGGCGGGAATTATTGTTTATTTTGTATTTCGGTCGTGACTGTTGCGAGCTACAGAGTTGTCGTCTTGCTGCAATGGCCTGCTGCTTCCTTTTTCATTTTCCTCCGGAATTTTGAGCGAAGCCGGGCTGTCCAATTTTGAAATGTCAAAGGCCATATCGGATGCGATGCGACCCGGAGCGGGGGGGCGTCAGTCCTTTAAAATCAATCTACGAATATGGCGTAAGTTGGCAGTTGAAATCGCGCGACAGAACAAGAACAGGCGTGCATCCGACGAAGCCTGCAATCAATTGAGGAAGGAATCCGCACTATGACAGTGGTTCTCTGTACCTGGGGCAATGCCCTCGAAGGCGGCACCCGCGAAGCGCTGACCCTGGCGCGTAAAACTGCTGCTGCCAGCGGCGCTTCTCTGCATTGGGTCATAATCGGCGCTGCCGCACAGGAAGCTACGGCCGTGGCCGCCGAGTTCGGCGTGAATGGTCTGGATGTCATCAACGACGCCAAGCTGGCACAATTTGGTCCTGATGCGCTGGTGGCTGCATTGAGTCAGTATGCCGGGCAAAACAAACCGAAACTTGTTCTCTTCAACCAGACGGCAGCTGCGCGTCTGATCGCACCGCGTCTGGCCGGTCGCCTTGGTGTGCCGGTGGCAATGAATGCCTATGCCATCGCAGTGGAAGCTAGCGCGTTGAACATAACGGCGACGGCCTTCGGTGGCGATACGCATGTTGTCTATCAACTCGCCGCGCCGGTGAACGTGATTTCCGTCGTCACTACAACGATCACAGCCGAACCAGCCGCCACACCGACCAGCCCGGTGCGCCGCGATATCACTGTCGATCTGTCGACCGTGGATGAGCGCTTCAAGGTGACCGCTGCCGCTCAGGTCGAAGGCCCGCGTCTCGAAGATGCGCAGATTATTGTTTCCGGTGGCCGCGGCCTCGGTAATGCGCAGAACTACGAACTCGTCAAACAGCTTGCCGATGCACTCGGCGGCATGTGGGGCGGTTCACGCGTCATCGTCGACGATGGCTGGATTTCTTCCGCTCGCCAGGTCGGTCTGACCGGCAAGATCACCCGCCCCGGCCTGTATCTGGCCGCTGGTATTTCCGGCGCCAGCCAACACATGGCCGGTTGCTCGGCGGCAAAAACAATTGTGGCGATCAACAAGGATCCGGATGCGTCGATTTATCGTTACGCGCGCTACGGTATCGTTGGCGATTGTCTGGAAGTGTTGCCAGAATTGATCAAGGCCGCCAAGGCTTAAGGAGAGAAAGCAAATGAGTGAGACTGGAATCCCCTGCGTAGCGGGGTTGTTTACGGAAGAAGGCGGCGCCAAAATTTACGGCTCCAAATGCACCAGTTGTGGCACGCCCTATTTTCCCAAGAAAACGGCCTGTCACAATCCGAATTGCACCGACTCGAAGATCGTCGATTGCGAGTTTGGCGGCAAGGGCGTGATCTGGAGCTACTCGGTGGCCGACTTCGCGCCGCCACCACCGCACAAGTTCGACAAGCCGTTCAAACCTTATGTCATCGGCGTGATCGACATGGAAAACGGTCTGCGCCTGGTCGGCCAGATGGTTAATGCGCTGGAAGAAATCAAGGTCGGCGCCAAGGTCGAACTCGTCATTGATACGCTGTATCACGAGGAAGACAAGACGTTTACTTCCTGGAAATTCAAACTGGCCTAAGGTCCGAGGAGAAAAAACATGCAAGAAGTCGCAGTATTGGGCGTAGGCCTCCATCGCTTCGGCAAGACCGGAGACGATATCGTCGGTACCAAGTCCGTTACCGAACTCTGCCGTACCGCCGTCGATATGGCGTTGAAGGATGCTGGTGTTTCCTGGAAACAGATTCAGGCCGTCGCCGCTGCCAGCTCGCGTTTCTCGGGCGGCAAGGGCTGGGGCCTCAATGGCAACGACGTCGTCGAGGATCTCGGTTCCACGGGCATTCCCGTCTACAACATGTCGGCCGGTTGTGCCGCTGGCGGTAATGCCTTCAACGTCGGCTACTCGATGGTGGCCGGTGGCATCTATGACATGGTGCTGGTGGTCGGTGGCGAAGTGATGCCGAAGGGCATGATCCAGACTTCCGGTCTGGAAGATCCGAACGACCCCGAGTTCCTGCGTCAGCGCTGCATCGGCTTCCCCGGCCCGTCGTTCTGGTCGACGCTGGCACGACGCCGCATGTTTGACTACGGCACTACCGAAGAGCAGTTCGCCAAGGTCGCCGTCAAGGCACGCAAGTGCTCGGTCGGCAATCCCTATGCGCGTTTCCAGAAGGAAATCACCATCGAGGATGTGCTGAGGTCGCCCTACGTCAGCAACCCGCTGCGCTTGTTCGAAATCTGTCCGGTGTCGAACGGTGCTGCCGCTGCGGTAATCTGCTCAAAGGAAATGGCGAAGAAGTTCACCAACAATCCGCCGGTCTGGGTCGCCTCCAGCGCGGTGGCCACGATGACTTTCGATGACGCGCTGCCGCGTGGCCTTGCCGGCCCCGTGCCGACGGGTGCGAGCTTCCACACCGAAGCCAAGGCCGCAGTGCAAAAAGCCTTCGAAAAAGCCGGTATTGGCCCGAAGGACGTCAGCTTCACCGAATTGCAGGACAACACCTGCTATTACGAACTGGCCTTCCCCGAAGAGTGGGGTCTGTGCCAGCCGGGTGAATCGGAAAAGCTGCTCGAAGCCGACCAGACGCTGCCGACCGGCAGCATGCCGATCAATCCGTCCGGCGGTTTCGTCTCCTTCGGCGAAGCGACCACGGCCATGGGCGTGTTCCAGATCGCCGAGCTGACCTGGCAGCTGCGCGGCCAGTCGGGCGGTCGTCAGGTACCGAACGCCAAGGTTGGTCTGGCACAAACACTTGGTCTTGGCGGTAACGCTACGGCGGCAATTCTTAAGCGTTAATTATCGTTGTACCGTATCGCCGTATTTACCGTATCCCTGCCGCAATAAAAAACGCCCCGAATTTCGGGGCGTTTTTATTTTTGCCTGATAAACCGGCAAAGAGCCAAAAGCTTACATGGCCGAATAGGTATAAGTTGCGGAGTATGGAATGGTCATGACCATCGGAGTTGTAAGATGGATCGTCATATCCATCGTCCCGCCATTACCCGAGAAACTACAGCTATTGAGCGTCCAGGTCGCGCCGGGGTAGGCACTCATTGAACTATTGATCTGCTCGTTAATTTCGACGCTGTTGCAAAACTCATTTTGCGTAGATGGCTTGGCAACGTTGTTGATCGTGGCTGCTGCGGTGGTGTTACCCATGACTGTCACCGAAACTGCCAGTGAGTAGTTGCCACTGCCGTTACCGGGATTGCCGCCAGGATTCGGAAGGTTGCAGGTCAATACATTGCCGGAGAAATAGCAATCCATGTGGCTTGTATTGTTCGGGTTGCTTGACCAGGTGGCAAGTGCCGCATTCATGGTTGTTTGTACATCCGCCACGCCGCTGGTATTTGCCAACAGGGATTGCAAGCCTGTCAGATAGGCATCCAGAGTGCAGGATGAGGCGCAATAATTGCTCTGCATCTGGGAAACCATGGCAAGTGCTCTGGCGTAATATTGAGCGGCCGAATCGTTACCCGATGTAGCCGGCAAGAGTGTCACCAGTTTGGCAAAAGCATCCGCATTGCTGCCTGGATTCTGTCCAAAAGCCTGAGCCACCCTGAAATAAGCTGCCGCCAGATTTGCGGGTGTCAATGTGCCTGCAGAACGAATTGCGGCTTCAGTCAGCGGGGTCACTGCTGCCTGGCAGGTGCTGCCGGTGCAGGTCACTGATGCGCGTATCGGATTGGCTTCCAAGATGGCCTTGGTCAGTCCTGTGGCTTCATCAAGATAGCTTCCAAAAGCCTTGATGATCACGCCGCCAACATAATCGTTCCAACTAATGCTGTACGCGCCGGTTGCCGGTGCGGTAGTGCCGCAACCCAGTGCTGTCGAGCCAATCGTGCCCGTATCGGACAAGGAGTAGGCGCAAACCGTGCCACTGATCGCTCCCGCCATGGCTACGCCACTGAGGGTCGTCGTCGATGTTGTCGCAGGCGGCGGCGTCGAAGATGATGGCGCGGTAGAACTGCTGCCGCCATCGCCGAGACATCCTCCAAGCAGCAGTGCCGAAGTGGCAATGATCGAAACCGAGCGGGTTAAGGCAAAAGCTTTCAAGTGATTCTCCTTTATTATTGAGCAACTTCTCTTATTATATCGCGAGTTCAAGTTCGAAGTGCAATTTTGATTAATTGGGTAGAAGGGCGAGATG